>JAKBCI010000223.1 GCA_021807965.1 Actinomycetes bacterium | reverse complement strand
ATGGACGAACTCGGCGAGACCATCCTCGACGGCGACGTCATCGTCGTCACGAGCAAGGTCGTCGCGAAGGCCGAGGGACGCGTGGTGCCCTTCGACGGAACCGATGAGGCCAAGCTCGCCCTCATCGAGGCCGAGTCCCGGCGCATCCTGCGCCGTCGCGGCACCCTGCGGATCACCGAGACGCACCACGGCTTCGTCAACGCCAACGCCGGGGTCGACCTGTCCAACACCGAGCCCGGGACCGCGGTGCTGCTGCCGGTGAATCCGGACCGATCGGCGCGGCGACTTCGCTCGGCCCTGCACCGGCGCCGCGGCGTCGACGTGGGCGTCGTCGTCACCGACACCTTCGGTCGGGCGTGGCGCCACGGGGTCACCGACGTGGCCATCGGGGCCGCCGGGTTGCGGGCGGTGCTGGACCTGCGCGGCACCCTCGACGCGACGGGACGCACGCTCGAGGCGACCGAGGTCGCCATCGCCGACGAGATCGCCGGGGCCGCGAACCTCGTGCTCGGCAAGGCCGCCGGCACGCCGTTCGCGCGCCTGCGCGGGCTCGATCCGACCTACTTCGGTCGCGGTTCGGTCGCGAGCGACATCATTCGCCCGGTCAACGGCGACCTCTTCCGCTAGGTCAGACCCCACCCAGTCGGACGTCGCCACTCAGGACCGATCCCGCCGCGACATGCTCCTTGGCCCCGACGACGCACGTGGGACCCAGCTCGGCGCACTCGCCGATGAAGGCACCGGGGCCAATGATCGACCACCGCACGACCGCGCCCTCACCGACGACGGCCCCGGGCAAGAGCACGGCGCGCTCGAGGATGGTACCCGCGCCCACTTGGCAGTCCCGGTCGACCACGGCGTTGCGCAGCGTCGCCGACGCGTCAACTCGGCTCGAGGCGTGCACCCAGGAGCCGTCGCGAATCTCGGGGACGTTGCGGCCGTCGCGCCCGCGCAGGATGTCGACGTTGGCCTGCAGGTAGGCGTGGGGCGTACCGGTGTCGAGCCAGTAGGCGTGGTCGGCCATCGCGTAGAGCGTCCCGTCGGCGGCCAGTGACGGGAAGGTCTCGCGCTCCACGCTCACCCGCCCGGTGGCAGCGATGCGGTCGAGGACCGACGGCTCCATGACGTAGGTGCCGGCGTTGATCAGATTGGTGGGCGCCTCGTCACGCGGGGGCTTCTCGACGAAGGCGAGGACCCGTCCGTCGGGCGCCGTCGGCACGACGCCAAAGAGCGAGGGGTCCACGACCGGGTGCAGTGCGATAGAGGCCTCGGCCCCGCGCTCGCGGTGAAAGGCCAGCAGGGCCGTCAGGTCGAGGTCGGTGACGACGTCGCCGTTGACCACGATGAACGTCTCAGCGATGCCCGCCTCGGCGGCCGCGTAGCGGATGGCGCCGGCGGTGTCGAGCGGTTCGGACTCGACGGCGTAGGTGACGTTGATGCCCGCGATCACGTCGTCGGGGTAGGCCTCGATGAAGCGGTCGGGAAGGTACCCGAGCGAGAGCACGACGTCGGTGACCCCGTGGCGGGCCAGGTTCTCCAGGGCGCACTCGATCATCGGCACGCCGACGAGCGGCAGCATCTGCTTTGGCGTCTCGTAGGTCAGCGGACGCAGACGCGTCCCCATGCCGCCAACGAGGATGACCGCCTGCAAGTTATCCCTTTGGTGTCGTCGTCGTGGACGTGGACGTGGACGTGGTGGCGGTCGTTGTCGTTGTCGTGCCGGTCCCGGCCGTCGTCGTCGTCACCGGTGCCACCGTGGTGGTTGTCACCGGGGTGATGGCCGTCTTGACCATCGCCGTGACCGTCGACTTGGACGGCGCCGCCGGGGTGATGCCGCTCGGCAGGAAGGCCATCGTCACTCGCAGGTACTGTGAGAACTTGATCGTGCTCGGGTCGGTCGTGACCGTGGGCTTCTTCTGGGCGAGCGAGGACCAGTAGGCGTAGGAGACCTCACCGACCTTGCCGGCGTACTTGGTCTTGGGTGCGCACGTGTCGCCGTTCTTCAGCGTCGTCGTGCCCTTGGCGTCGGGGTAGCTCAGCTCGGTGGAGGTCGCGAGGAGTCCGGTGTACTCGCGTGAGAACTGCGCGAGCGTCGCGTTGTTGCCGGCGTCGGCCTTGGTCACCGGGCTCACCTTGATCACGTTGTTGGCCTCGACGGTGAAGCCGCCGGTGGTCTTGGGATCAGGCGCGAGGCTCGCGGCCGGCGTGCCGCAGTTGTCGATCGACAGCGCCGCGTACCACGTCGTGCCGATCGTCGGCGGCGTCGACGGCGTCCCCGAGCTCGGATTCTGGTACTCGTAGCGAGCGAGCACCGTTGCGGCGAGCCCGAGCACCACGATCACGACCAGCGCACCGTAGAAGTTGGACGGCCTCGCCTTCTTGTAGGACCGGCCGCCACCCGACGACCCGACCCGACTGACCCATTTACCCGCTGCGCTCTTAGCCACGGGGGCAACGCTACTAAAAATACACGGACCGACCGAGCGCGTAGGGGCGAAGGGACTCGAACCCTCACTGGAGGCGGTTTAAGCGCCCTGCCTCTGCCAATTGGGCTACGCCCCCTCGCGTTCGTTCTTGACACCGTAACCCATCGGCGCCGCGTACGAGCAACCCCGGGTTGGTTCACCGCGCCGTCGGACCTGTCTAGGCTGAAACAATGAACCACGTGCGTAGTCGGGGCACGGCCCGTTCACCAAGGACTCGATTGACCGCCGCGGCGTTGGTCGTGGCGATGACCCTGACAACGCTCACGACGCTGCCGGGAACCTCGGGCGCCCAGACGATTGCCCAGACGCGCGCCGAGATCGCCGCGCTGTCGGCGACCCTCGCCCAGCAGCAGCGCACCAGCGAGACCACGGCCAACGCCTATGACGCGGCCCAGGTCCAACTCGCCACGATCACCGCCAACGCCAAGCGCCTCGAGCGCTACGAGAAGCGCAAGCGCGCGTCGATCGGCGTCACCTCCCAGCAGCTGGTCACGGCGGTCGTGCGCGCCTACGTGCTCGGCGCGGCGGCGGCCCAGACGATCTTCCTCTTCGACCATCCCGTGACCTCGAGCGACGCCCGCACGATCTACGAGAACCAGGCCATCGGCAACCTGACCAAGATCCGGAAACGGCTCCAAGACGAGAAGCGCTCGCTCGACTCGACGATCGCCCAGCTCGCCGCACAGCGGATTCAAGCCCACCACCAGGAGAACACCATGCGTGACCTCCTGCACCAGAACATCCGCAACGAGGCCCAGACCCAGGCGACGCTGACCGCCGTGACCCAGTCGCTCAAGAAGCAGATCATCGCCTACGAGATCCAGGTGGGTACGGCGGCCGCGAAGGTTCGCGACGTCGCCCAGGAGCAGTCCGCCGTCGCCGCGGCGTCTGCCGTCGGCGGCCAGAGCGCGGCGAACCTGGTGCTCGCCGCGATCCAGGCCGCGACGCCGCCCGTG
>JAKBCI010000222.1:340-3470 GCA_021807965.1 Actinomycetes bacterium | reverse complement strand
GCGTCTCGCTCGCCACGTTCACCGGCGTGCTGCTGGCGGTTTTCGTTTCGCTGGTGTTTATCGCCGGAGCGATCCCGGTCGCGGTGCTCGTGCTGCTCGCATTGGGTTTGGCGAGCGGCGAGGCGTACGGCGGATTCCGGCGCGCTGGCGCGCACCCGGCAACGGTCTTAGGCATCGTGGCGGTTGTGACGCTCGGCATCGCCGGGTACAACAAGGGGTTACCCGCGATCGGGGCGGTCACCGTTCTGCTGGTGATCTTGGGTTTCGTGTGGTATCTCAGCGCCAAGCAGTCCATCGACACCCTGGACGGGCTCGGCGCGACCGTGTTCGTGTACGCCTGGATCGGCGTGTTGGGTTCGTACGCCTTGATGCTGATCGCACCGATGTATTCGACGAATCGACACGGGCTGGCGTATCTGTTCGGTGCCGTTGCCCTGACCGTGGCCAATGATTCGGGCGCTCTCTTCGTTGGTCGTTGGTTGGGGCGCCGACCGCTCAACCGGGCGCTGTCACCCAACAAGACGGTCGAAGGATTCATCGGCGGCACGCTGGTGACCATTGTGGTGGCAGCCCTGGTGCTGCCGCGAATCAGTCCCTGGACGATGACGGCCGCGCTCGAGACGGCCGTGGCGCTGTCGATCGTCGTGCCCCTCGGTGACCTCTTCGAGTCGATGGTGAAACGCACGCTCGGAGTGAAGGACCTCGGTCGACTGCTGCCGGGCCACGGTGGCATGCTCGATCGGATTGACGGACTGCTCTTCGCCCTGCCGACCGTCTTCTATCTCGTACACGTCCTCAAACTGGGCTAGGGCGGTGACCACGCGTCGCCGAGTGGCGTTATTGGGCGCGACCGGGTCGATCGGACGTCAGACGCTTGACGTGCTGCGCCGCGAGCCGGAGTCGTTCGAACTCGTTTCGATCGCTGGTGGAACCAGGCTCGCCGAGTTGGCTGAGATCGCCCGTGAGTTCGGCGTCCCGCGAGTCGCAGTGGCCCGACCCGAGGACTACCTCGCCGCCCGCGAGATCCTGGGTGACGGGGTCGAGGTCCTGATCGGTGGCGACGGACTCGGCGAGCTGGCGCGCGACGCCGACGTCGTCGTAAACGCCGTCGTTGGCTTCGCCGGGCTGCCGGTCACCATCAACACACTCGAGGCCGGTCGGACACTGGCGCTCGCGAACAAGGAGTCCTTCATCGCGGCCGCGCCACTGGTCGCGCGGGTGCGCGACACACCGGGCGCGCTCGTACTGCCAATCGACTCCGAGCACTGCGCGATCTACCAGTGCCTCGCCGACTCAACCCGGCCCGGACATCCCGACGTGCGTCGGCTCCTGCTCACGGCGTCGGGCGGCCCGTTTCGCGGGTGGTCGCGCGAACGGCTCGCGACGGTGACTCGTCGCGACGCGCTGAACCATCCAACGTGGTCAATGGGTCCGAAGATCACCATCGATTCGTCGACCTTAATGAACAAGGGACTCGAGGTCCTCGAGGCGACCGCGCTCTTCGGGGTCGAGGCCGAGCGAATCGACGTGGTGGTGCATCCCCAGTCCGTCGTCCACTCGATGGTCGAGTACGTCGACGGCTCGGTCATCGCCCAACTCTCACAACCCGATATGCGTCTACCGATCGCCTTCTGCCTCGGGCGGCCCGTGCGGTTCGATCACGCGTGGGGTGCGCTCGATTTCACCTCGAGCCAGACCCTGACGTTCGAACCACCGGACCTGGACGCCTTCCCCGCGATCACCCTGGCCTACGGCGCGGCGCGACGCGCGGGTGCGGCGCCGGCCTGGCTGTCGGCGGCCAACGAAGTGGCCGTGGACGCGTTCCTGCACGACTCGATCGGATGGACCGATATCGTGCCGATTGTGGCCTCGGTAATGGACCAGTACGACGACACTCGCCTCGAGTCGATCGAGGAGTTGGTGGCTCAGGACGCCATGGCGCGTCGACTCGCCTCGGACCTGATCACGAGGGGCCGATGAACGCCCAGCGCTGGGCAATTCTTCGATTCCTCGTCGGAGTCGGGGTCGGCGTGGTGCTCTTGGACGTCTGGGCGGGGTGGGCGCTGCCCGTCGTCATTGTCGCGATCGTGGTCATGGTGATGGGACACGAGTTTGGTCACTTCATCACGGCCAAGCGCGCGGGACTGCTCGTGAGCGACTTCTTCGTGGGGTTTGGACCCGTCGTGTGGTCTACCACCGTTGGCGAAACCCGTTACGGGGTGCGTCTCTTGCCGCTCGGCGGCTACGTCAAGGTGCCCGGTATGACCTGGAGCGACGCCGTGGATCCCGCGATCGAGACCCGGACGTATCGAGCCGCGTCGTATCCGCGAAAAGTGCTCTTCGCGTCGGCCGGGTCGCTGATGCACGTCGTGATGGCGCTGTTGCTCGCGTGGGCGTCGCTGACCTTCGTCGGCCTGCCCTCGGCGAGCCATATCGGCATCGGTAGCTTCACCCACTTCGACGGCCAGCGGCGAAATCCCGCTCAGGTCGCCGGACTGCGCGTGGGCGACCAGGTCGTATCCATCGACGGGGTGTCGGTGACCAACGTGAACCGTCTCGTGACGATGGTCCATGACCACACGGGCCAACGGTTGCGCATCGTGGTCGAACGTCAGGGCGTGCACCACACCCTCTTCGCTGTGCCCGAGGACGGCCGGCACCTGCTCATCGCGGGCCAACCGGTCGCCACGGGCCCAACGCCCGTCGGCTACCTCGGCATTGGTCTAAAGGACATGATCGTGCACGAGTCGTGGCTGGGGGCCGTCCCGGCGTCGTTCACCAAGGTCATCTCGACGGTCGCCCTGGCGGCCAAGGGAATCGTCCACGTGTTCTCGCCCGGCGAGTTCTCGAGTCTCTTCCACCAGGTCACCGATCCCGCGGCGGCTTCGAACCGGACCGCCCAGTTGAACCGTCCGCAGTCGATCGTCGGTGTGGTGCGCATCGCAGTGCAGAGCGCCCAACTCGGTGTCGGTGTCTTGCTCGAGATCCTCATGGTCGTGAACATCTTCGTCGGACTCTTGAACATGGTGCCGATGCTGCCCCTCGACGGTGGATACGTGCTGGTCGCGACCTACGAGCGCATACGTTCTGGAAAGGGCAAGCCCTACCACGCCGACCTCCAACGACTGCT
>JAKBCI010000222.1:0-330 GCA_021807965.1 Actinomycetes bacterium | reverse complement strand
TCAGCCGGCCAGCTTCACGGCAGAATGGTGCCATGGACGTAACCGCAAGTTCTCTCACGCCACGGCGCCGCACCCGTCAGATCGCCGTTGGTTCGGTGAAGGTCGGCGGCGACGCTCCGATCTCGGTTCAGTCCATGACCACGACCAAGACGGCCGACGTCGAGGGCACCCTGGCGCAGATCTACGCGCTCGCCGCGGCCGGTGCCGACATCGTGCGTTGCACCTGCAACGAGGTGGCCGCCGCCGAGGGGCTGGTGCAGATCGTGCCTCGCTCACCGGTGCCGATCGTGGCCGATATTCACTTTCACGTCGAGATGGCCCTCGCGGCCC
>JAKBCI010000221.1 GCA_021807965.1 Actinomycetes bacterium | reverse complement strand
TCAAGACTGTCACAACGAAACCCTGGGGGTACTTATGACTGAAGCAAAGCTGGAAGCGTGGCTCGACGAGAAGCGGGCCTTCGCCCCGAGCGCCGACATCGTGGCGACGGCGAACGCGAAACCATCGATCTACGACGAGGCCAATGCCGACCCCGTAGCCTGGTGGCGCAAGCAGGCCGACCGCCTCACGTGGGATAAGGCGCCGACGTCAACGCTTGAGTGGGACCTACCGTTCGCCAAGTGGTTTAGCGACGGAACGCTGAACGCCAGCGTTAACTGCGTCGACCGCCACGTGGCCGCTGGTCGCGGCGACAAAGTGGCCTATCACTGGGTCGCCGACATCGAAGGGGAGTCTCGCACCATCACGTACGCGGAGCTGCTGACGATGGTCTCGCAAACCGCCAACGCCCTGATCGAACTAGGCGTGAAAAAGGGCGATCGGGTCGCGCTGTACATGCCCATGATTCCCGAGGCCGTGGTAGCCATGCTCGCCATCGCCCGTCTGGGCGCCATCCACTCGGTGGTGTTCGCCGGCTTCTCCGCGGACGCGTTGTCGAGTCGGATCCTCGACTCGGACTGTCAGTTCGTCGTCACCGCCGACGGGGCCTTCCGGCGCGGCGCGCCGAGCCCGCTCAAGCCAGCCGTCGACGAGGCGCTGCAGAGCTGCCCGAACGTAAAGGCGGTCCTGGTCGTGCGCCGCACTGGTGGCGACGTCCACTGGGTCGAGGGACGCGACTACTGGTGGCACGAGATCGTCGAGCGCCAGAACACGACCCATACGCCGGAGTCCTTTCCCGCCGAGCAGACCCTGTTGATCATGTACACCTCGGGCACGACGGCCAAGCCCAAGGGCATCTTCCACACGACCGCCGGGTATCTCACGCAGTGCGCTACGACGTACCACTACATCTTTGATGTAAAGCCCGACAGTGATGTCTTGTGGACGGCCGCGGACATCGGCTGGATCACCGGGCACAGCTATATCGTCTACGGTCCGCTCGTGAACGGGGTGACCCAAATCATGTACGAGGGGCTGCCCGATTCGGGGGGGCGTGACCGCTGGTGGCGCATTATCGAGGAGTACAAGGCGACCGTGCTCTACACGGCACCGACAACTATCCGAACCCTGATGAAGTGGGGTGACGACCTGCCCAAGGGTCGTGATCTCACCAGCTTGCGGCTGCTCGGCACGGTCGGGGAGCCCATTAACCCCGAGGCGTGGATGTGGTACCGCGAACACGTTGGCGGCAACCGGTGCCCGATCGTCGACACGTGGTGGCAGACCGAGACGGGGGCCATCATGATCACCCCGCTACCGGGCATCACGACGACGAAACCGGGTGCGGCCATGACACCGTTCCCCGGAATCAGCGCGGATGTCGTGGACAACGAGGGCAAGTCGGTGGGCAACGGCGAGGGTGGCTACCTCGTCATCACCGCTCCGTGGCCGTCGATGACGCGGGGCATCTACGGGGACCCGGAGCGTTTCAAGGCAACCTACTGGGAGCGGTTCCCCGGCAAGTACTTCGCGGGTGACGGGGCCAAGCGCGACGAGGACGGCGACCTGTGGCTGCTCGGCCGCATCGATGACGTGATGAACATCTCGGGTCACCGGCTCTCGACGACCGAGGTCGAGCACGCGCTCGTCGGGCATCCGGCGGTCGCTGAAGCCGCTGTCGTAGGGGCGTCCGACGACACAACCGGCCAAGCCATCGTGGCGTTCGTCACGCTCAAGCTGTCGGCCGAGGACGCCGCCAAGGACCAGTCCAAGGTCATCGAGGAGTTGCGTCAACACGTAGCCAAGGTCATCAGTCCGATCGCCAAGCCACGTCAAATCATCTTGACGCCCGATCTACCCAAGACGCGATCGGGCAAGATCATGCGACGACTGCTTCGCGACGTGGCGGAGAACCGGTCGCTCGGCGACGTCACGACCCTCACCGATCCCACCGTCGTCAACATGATCGCGGGCCTCATGCAGACGGAGAGTTCCAGCGACGAGTGAGCCCGTGACGCCCCGTCCCCCGAATCATCTCGGGGGACGGGGCGTCACGAGTCGAAGCCGATGCCGAACAGGTCCATCAGTTTTAGCCAGAGATTTCGCTGGCCGTTGTGGCGGTCGGCGCGCTTCAGTGCGGCCTGGGTGAGTCGGATGAAGATCCACTTGAACGGCTCGGGTGGAAAGGGAAGCGGCTTCTTGCGCACCATGCCTAACCGCGTGCGTTCGTTGTCTACGCCGTCGAGCAGGTCGAGCATCACCGCCGCGCCGAATCGCGTTGATCCAACGCCGAGGCCGGTGTAACCGAGGACGTAGGCCACTTTGGCGTCCATCGCCGTGCCCCAGAATGGTGAGAACCGCGTGCACGTGTCAATAGCGCCGCCCCACGCGTGGGTGAACTTGATGTCGTGGAGCTGAGGAAAGGTGTCCAGGAAGTGGCTGGCGAGGGTAGCGTAGGTCTCCGCGTTGAACTCGTACTCGCGGCGCACCTTGCCACGAAAGTTGTAAATGGCGTCATAGCCACCCCACACGATGGACCGGTCGTTGGTCAGGCGGTAGTAGTGGAACTGGTTGCCCGCGTCCGCCACGCCTTCGCGGCCGGACCAGCCAATGCTCGCCATCTGCTCGTCGGTGAGTGGCTCCGTGACGAGCTGGTAGTCGTAGACGGGGACGACGTACTTGCGTACGCTGCGCAGCAGCGAAGGAAAGACGTTCGTCGCCAGGGCAACGTGAGATGCCGTCACCGCACCGTAGGGGGTGTGCACGCGTACGGCGTCGTCAACGTCCTCAAGCCACTCGACCTTCGAGTTCTCGTAGATCGCCACCCCGAGGGACAGGCAGGCGCGCTCTAGTCCCCAGACCAGCCGCGCGGGATCCACCAGCGCCGTGCCGTCGGGATCAAAGATGCCTCCGTAGTAGCTAGGCGAGTTCACGCGCGCGCGCACCTCGTCGCGTGAGAGCACGAGCACGTGGTCGCCCATCTCGTTGCGTAGCCGCGCCTCTTCGACCATGTCATCCATCTGCCAAGGCGCCAGCGCGACGCGCAGCTCACCGGTGCGCTCGAAGTCGCACTCGATGCCGTAGCGATGGATCGTCGCTTCGATGTCGTTGAGATTCTCGCGGCCAAGGCGCTCGATTACGGGCATCTCATCCGCGAAGCGCCGCATCCCGTTGTTGAACCCGTGGGTGAGCGAGGCCGAGCAGAACCCCCCGTTTCGCCCCGAGGCACCCGCGCCGGTCTCGTACTGCTCGACCACCACCACGTGACGTTGGGGATCACGCTCCTTGGCGAGCAACGCCGTCCACAGTCCCGTGTAGCCGGCGCCCACCACGCACAGGTCGGTCCCAACCTCGCCGATCAGGGCTGAGTGCGATGCGGGCTCGAGCGGATCCGAGTCGAGCCACCACAGTTCCGGCTGGACGTCGGCGAGATGACGAAGGACGGAGGGACTCTTCTTGTCCATGACGTGCCCAACCAGCGGTT
>JAKBCI010000220.1 GCA_021807965.1 Actinomycetes bacterium | reverse complement strand
CATGCTTGGACCCAACCGGAAGAGGGCCGCGTGACACAGTTCCACAGAGCACCACTGTCACCTCAACCTTGGGACAGGAAGCTCTAGCTCACGATCTGGCGCTCGCTGCATCAGTCGACGCCGTAGCGGGCGAGCCTGCGCTATCGATTCGCGCGCACGGCCTCTCGCACCAGCGCGCGCAACGCAGTTACTGGAATCTCCTCGCCTTCGATGAAGTCGATGGCCCGAACTGAATTGCCGCTGAGTCGGGCGTTGAAGAGTTTCTTCGAATCAGTCAATTGGGCGCCTTTAGGGAACGTCAGTCGCACCGCGCGCTTTAGTGCTTCGCCGATGCACACGATGCCGCCACGCGACCAAACGGGTACACCATCGGGTTTCGAGGGCTTCTTCCATTTCACCTCTTCAACGAGGGCGGCGTCAGTCGCGAGGATGAGGGTGCGCAGTTCTGACAACATCACCCCACGCCAATCCTTGAGTCCTTCGATAATCGCATCAACTTCCGTCGTCATAGCCGCCTACTCCTCGCCGTGTTGCCGATGCAACGGTATCGCCGTGCGAGTGAGACCGGCGACTGCAGTGGGGTCGGGTCGGGACACATGCGCGCACCTTCGCGACCTCTCGTAGTCCCGGCAACTCGGTGACGTGCCACAAGATGGCGCCGCCAAGGACGCCAACCGTGAAGTGCTGGGCGTCGCCAACGTCCGCGGTCTACCATCCCCGTGTGGCGAAGTCAAAAGTCTTCAGCGCCGCTGCCACCAACCTCCGGGGCCGTGGGCCGATCACTCATGGGCCCGAATCTAGTCAGTGGCCCTGCTGGGCTGGCCAGCCCCATTCTTCATGGTGAGGCGTTCACGTGCACGGCGACCGATCAATCGGGGCGCACTTCATCGAAGGTGCCCTCGTAACTGCTCCACCCACCATCTGCACCGTGGACAGGGGGTGCTCGTCGCACCTTGTGACCAGTGGCGACCCTACCGACTCGAGTCGCCACGCGAATCCGTTCACCGAACGACCCCGAGTGACGTTTCGCAAGTAGCCGGCGCGGGACCCAGCTGGGTACCGCGTTGACGGGCATCACCCCACACCCAGGAGTACACTCAGCGCCATTGGGGAGGTCGAGTGGCCATCGCTCCCCTCGCCCTCTCCTATATCGTTCGCCGACGCGGCGAACGAGGGTCAAGGGGGGGTGTCATGCGCACGACACGTTCTATTCCGTGGCTCGCTCGCAATCGGTGGTTCACCGTCGTTGCCGTAGCCACGCTCATTGGGGGCGTCACGGTCGCGTCAGCCCCAGCAGCTCTAGCGGCAAGCACATGGCCGTACACGGCGACGATCACGACCGGAGCCGACCAGGGCCGCACCGTCAATCTCGGTCTGCTCGCGAACGTCAACCTCGAAGACGTCGGTACCGTCGCCGGCCAAGCCACCTTGCACGTGAACGTGGCCCCCTCACCGTACGAATGCCTCAATGGGAGCGGTATCAACGTCTTCACCTTTGAGGGTCAGGCATTTCTTCACAACGGAGGTCAGGGCGCCCAGTGCGCCTATGGCACCTGGGAGACAGTACCCAACGCGATCGGGTCGCCGACGCAGATGCCCGTCATCGACACGGTTCGATTGCTCTCGGGGTCCAACGCCACGGTCACGTCCACCCTCAGTCTCACTGGTGCCAACTTTGGCGCGACCCCGGGTTCGGTGATACTGCTACCCGAGACGGCGACCGCCGTCGAGCCGGCCGAGTCGACCGGGGCGGGTACGTGGACGCCGACGACGGTCACCGTGAGCCTCCTGGTTCCGGCGACCAGCATCGTGGCCGCCGCGACAAAGTACTACGTCTTGCTGCTCACGAGCGTCGGTGCCGCCGCGAGCACCCAGTGGACTCCCACGATCATCACGCCCACCCCACTACGGCGCCTGGGTATCGCGCCTGGTACCAAGGTTTTGTTGACGCCGGGGTCGCTCGTGGCGACCGTTGGGAGTCGCAGCGTCCGGCTGCGCGCCGCTCCCCGAGTGGTGAATGGTGTCCTGTTGGCACCGGCCGGGTTACTCGCCTCGTTGGCGGGGGCGGCGACCAATTGGGACCAGGCAACCCATCAGCTGCGCCTCGCGACGGCGCGCTCAATAGTCATCTTCCAACTCAAGAGCCATCGCTTCACGGTCAACGGCAAGGTAGAGTTCGATCGCGCCAGCCCGATGTTCATGGGTCCGGTCCTGCTCATCCCCGCGTCGCCCGTGATGGCGGCTCTCGACTTCTCGCTGACCACGGGCGGCGCGCTGCACACCGCCGGCGCCGGCGCCGGCGCGACCACTTTCGTGATCACGCCGTGCCGCGACTGTGGCGGCAGTGGCGGATCGGGTGGCAACGGGGGCTCGGGCGGTTCGGGCGGCGGCACGCCCGTCGCCAAGACGATCACCACCGTGTACGGTTTCCGCGCTAACCCACTGATCGGCCCGTCAACGACGAACACCTGGTGCAACGTGGCCCACGCACCGTCGTACTTGGGGGGCTTCGCACTCGGATCCTGCACGACAGGCCCCCAGAACTCCAACAACCCCAGTAGCGGCATCGCGTCCATTGGCGCCACGGTCTTTGGCGCGGCCGCGGGTGAAGTCGATCAGCCGCTGTCGCTCGCCTACACCTCGCTCGCGCCAGCGGGCGTCGCATCGACCATCACCGTGATGGCGACCGTCGACACCCTTGACACGACCTACGGCCTGTCGGGCGCTGGCGGTTCCTGTGCGCCGACCCAGATCAACGCCGCGGGACTCAATCCCGGAACCGACACGCTCGCCACTTGCCAGGGCACGTTCCAGGCAGTCATCCCCCTCGGCGACGTCGCGAGCATCACGTCATCGGTCATGAACTGGGCCAACTCGCAGTACTCCGATCTCTCCGCTACGCAACAGAACTGCCTCTCGACGCCACAGAGCGGCACGAACGGTGCGGCGTGCGCCATCAACGCGACCAACGCCGTCATGAACGCGTCTGGCACGGGTCTCTCGGTGACGGTCACGCAGTCACCACCCTTCACCTACACCGCCAGCACGTCTGGCGGCCTTACGTCGTACTTCACCGTCGACCCCGAGGCTCAGGTATCTGACGTCGGCCTCGGCACCGAGATCAACTTCATGACCTCCTGGGTCGAGTTCGTCGTCACGGAGCAGTACACCGTCAACCAGTACGCGTGGACCTTCCCCGTGGCTGAAGCGGGCCAGTCGCTGTTCAGTCCCTGGCTCCAGCAGTGCGCCAACGCTAATCCCATCTCGTGTCAGCTCGTCGCTGGAACGAGCGCGACCGTGACCTCTGGCACTCTGCCCGCGGGCATGAAAGTTTCGACGCTGAACGGGAACATCGCCCTGGCGGGCGTTCCCGCCGCTGGGTCTGCCGGGGTCTACCAGTTCACTATCGAGCTCGCCAACGGCAACCTCTTTGACTGCACGCTCACGGTGGGCCAACCGTTGACGCTTGAGGAGCAGGGCACGGCCACCACCTTCTA
>JAKBCI010000219.1 GCA_021807965.1 Actinomycetes bacterium | reverse complement strand
CCGACCGTCCCCGGCCGTCGCGAAGGCCCAGTTCTGCACGTTCGTTCGAGCGGCCCAGCCGGTCACCACGAAGGTGAGAAAGAGGTACGGGATGTCCTTGGCGAACTGACTGTTGACCGTGGCCCACAGGGATCGAAGCTGGGTTGAGTTCGCGGGCGAGGCGAGGGCGTTGAGCATGGCTCCCTCAACGACCGGGTCGCCGAGGTGCGAGAAGTTCACGGCGCCGGCAATGAACGTTCCGCTGGGCAGCGCGTTCAGCCCCAGTCCGCCACTCGCCGGTGACGTCGTTGCCGGTTGCGACACGAACCAGACGTAGTTCTCCGCCGGGTCAACGGCGCCGAACTGGATCCAAAACGAGCAGTCGAACTGCCCGAGTATGACGTTCTGGATCAAGGTGGACTGCGTGAGCGGACGCGGCGTCACCGTGATGCCGACCGCCTGGAGCTGTTGGGCCAAGAAGGCAAAGGCCTTCTGGTCCGACGCGTTGCCCGAGACGATGTCCATGACGAAACCGACCGACGACACGTTGTTCGCCTTCTTGTACGCGTCGACCAGCCCCTTGGCCTTGGACGGGTTGTACGACGGGTAGTGAGGATTGCGATAGTACGGCGACGATGATTTGTAGATACCGTCCGAGACCGGTTGCACGCCGCCGGTCACGACGCGGTGGTACGTCTCACGATTGATCGCCATGGCGCACGCCTGTCGAATGGACGGGTCACTCAGGACGGGCTTCAATTTGGTGTTCCAATTCAGCGTCGATGGATCGACCGCACCCATGGTGCCTTCAAAGTCGGCGAACTGGACCGCCTTGGGAACCGCCTCGCCCTTCTCGATGTACGCGAGCGCGCCCGGCACACCGGCCGTCGCGAACTCCCCCGCCCACGCGAAGTACTGATTCATGGTGCCCGTCGTATTCACGATTATGCAGTTCGAATCGGGATTCGTCGGATCGTGAACGTCGGTTCGGTAGGTGATGCCCTTCATGGTCTCGAGGTTGGCGACGCTCGCGCCATCTTGGGTCAGGATCATGTCCACCTGACCGGCCTGCAGTGCCAGGTTGCGCGTCGCGTCGTCGGGGATGGTGCGAAAGGTGACGCTGTCGAGGTAGGGCAACTGGCGGTGATCGGCGTCCTTGCGCCAGTAGCGCTTGTTGCGAACGAAGTTCGACTCGTAGTTGATCTGCCACGACTTGACCGCAAAGGGTCCCGTACCGATGGGGTTGCCGGTGAACGATGGCGAGAAGGAGCTGGGATGGGCCATGTACGCCGTCTGGTCTTCGCAGAGGGCACCGTACGGAAAGGTGGAGTACGAAATCACCAACTGAAACTTCACCACGTACTCGCTCACCTTGGTCACCGAGGCGATGATCGGTCTAACCGCGAGTCCGACGGTCGGGTCGGCGGCCGCGGCCGCGAAGTTGGCGACGACAGTGTCTGCGTTGAAGGGATCACCGTTAGAGAACGTGACCCCTCGACGCAGCACGACGATCCACGTCTTGTAGGCGTTGCTCGGTGTCGCCGACAGCGCCAGCATCGGCAGCCACGTCTTGCCGTCAGCCGCTGAGACGAACAGCGCGTCGTAGAGCGCGTTGGCCAGGCAGAATCCCGACGAGTCCATCTTGCCCTGCGCACCGTTGAAGATGTGGTAGTTCGGCACGTCTGAGATCAAGCCCACGCGCAGCGAGCCGCCGAGGCGGGGTTTGCCGGGGTTGACGCCGACCGCAGCGTCAGCGACCGTGGACATCATCGAGTCAACGGCGGTGCTCATCAGGGCGACGCCGCCGACCGTAGCCGCCGAATGGGTTAAGAAAGTTCGCCGATCGATCGCCGATGACATCATCAAGCTCCTTACGTCAAGGAATCAGCCTCGTGCCAAGTCCCCCCTGAAGGGGAAACCTAGCAACCAGCGACCGACAGCGTGGGGCAACCACGAGATTGTCTCGCTGTGACAATACTCAGCCATCGCCGGGTTTCTTCGCGCCAGCGAGTATGAGTGCTGTTTCGCCAGTGACGAATGGCCATGGTCGGGGCCCAAGGGTGGGAGGAGCCGCCTGGGCCCCGACGATCAGTAGCTCGACTCCCCTCGTCGAGCGATCGGCCCTGGTTCGCGACCCGTCGGATCGCGCTGGCTTCCATCGCGCCAGCGACGGCTACGAGCAACGACGACGCTGCTCATCAGAACCGGTGTGGTGGCTCGCCACCGTCGCGTGACGGCACCACAACGATGGCTCGCGCTAGGCGAGGCGGCAACCGTCACGGCGACCATCTGGCCAGCCGAGAGATTGGCGACCGCGGAAGGTGAGCCGAACTGGCGAACGACGGTGGTGGGCGACAGGAGAAAAGCGATCGGATCACCGCTCGGACCGGTAATAACGATCGACGTCGACGTAATGGTGGTCACCCGACCGACGGCGGCAAGATAACCGTACTGGACGAAGCGGTCCGACCGTCGCGACGTCCTCAACAACGTCGAGGCACAAGTGGCCGCGCCCGTTCGGGCTTCGTCGCGGCGCACGGATTGGTGCGTTTTCGCGGTGGTGGTGGACCCCATGACACACCTTTCTGCTTGCCCGGCTCGCAACGGATCGAACTCACCCATCATGGCCGTCGAGCCTGAAGACACCGTGTAGTGGGCGTAAGGTCGTCGTAAATTCCCGACCGTAACAAAACCGACACATTTCAACCCGCGTTCCCCCGGGCCAATCGGGCAGACTGATCCCGTGCGACTAGCGCCTCACGGAGCCGCACAGGTGAATGACATCTATTAGGGAGGACCACAACGTGGCGTCGACACTCGAATCAACGGACGGCTCGGCCGAGGACCAGCCTTTCCATATTGAGCAGCACGGGATTGACTACATACCCGAAACCGAACGTTGGGCCAGCGCTCGCAATATTGGTGCGATGTGGGCCGGATCTGCCGTCAACGTCGAGTACTTCATCTACGGGGCCCTGCTCATGGGCTTCGGCTTCAGCTTCACTACTGCGCTGAGTCTCATCATCCTGGGAAATCTCTCGTACCTACTGCTCGGGGTTGCCTCGTTACAGGGTCCCGAAGCCGGGACGACGGCGTTCACCATCAGTCGAGCACCGTTCGGGTTGCGGGGTTCGCGCCTCGTGAGCTTCTTCAACTGGATCACGCAGTTGGGATTCGAGACTGAGGGGCTGATCCTGATCGTCGGCGCGGCGATGGTCCTCTTCCAACTGGCCGGCGTCCACGTGAGCAGCCCGCTCAAGGTGATTCTCATCATCCTGGCCGCGGCGATACAGGCCGTGATGCCCTACCTCGGGCACGCCACGATGGTGAAGGTCCTCCGGGCCCTCATCATCCCCTTCGTCGCCATCTTCGTCGTGATCGCCATCTTCGACGTCAAGCACGGCACGACCCACTTCAAGGGATTTGGCGGCGGCTGGGAGCTCTACACCGCGGGCCTCGCCTTCACCATCGCCCTCTCGGGACTCGGCTGGACCGAATGCGGAAACGACTACACCCGCTACCTGCCTC
>JAKBCI010000218.1 GCA_021807965.1 Actinomycetes bacterium | reverse complement strand
ATCTCGGCTACCACCTCCTCGGCTGGCGTTGCCGTGTCGGGCGAGCCGTCCAGTGCGCCGCCAAGATCGTTGACCACGACGCGAGCGCCCTCGGCGGCGAAGAGCAGCGCGTGCTCTCGTCCAATTCCTCGTCCGGCCCCCGTGATGATCGCCACGCGCCCGTCTAACGCACCCATGATTTCTCCTCGTTCGTCCTGCTTCGATTGTACCGAGGTACTAGACGATCCTCCGGTGCCAGAACGACGGGGGCCGCGCGTGCGCGTGGTAGTGGTCGGGAATATTGCGCATGTGGTCGTCGATGGTCCAGTTGCCGGGCCCGAGCTCGCGGTCCGCGACAACCGCCAGTCGCGCGTGGAGCTCGCGCTTGATCTCGACGGGCGGCGCGTCGACGTGAGGCCGCCACACCACCATCGGCACCAAGCAGATTTCGCAGTCAGCGATCCAGCAGAGGTCGTCGTCAAGGTATCGCGTCGTCAGCGGCGCGGCTTCACAGAGATCGCATCGCACGGTCACTTCACGTTCACGATGATGGTGGAGCGGTAGGGAACGAGCGTACCCGGCGGCGGTATCGTCGAAACGACCTTCGTCCACGTCAGCGTGGCCGCGCCAGGACCCTTGGGCCGAAAGAACAACACCGCCTTGCGAAACGCGGCGATGGTCTGCGCTTGACCCATCCCGACAACGTCGGGTACGGGCCGCGGTCCCGTCCCCGCGGCCGCGACTGTTGTCGTCGTGGACGCAGACGGCGTGGTCGACGTCGTGGTGCTCGTCGCCGTTGCGCTTGACGTTGGTCCGCTACTGAGCGCCAGCACGACCGTCGATCCCTGGGGCACCGCCGCCGGATCGATGTGTCCGTGATAGAGCACCTCAACGACCTGGCCAACGGGCACCGTACTCGCGACGGCCGCCGAGGGCGGACAGTGCGCGTCGACCAACACGTGCGCCAAGACCGCCGTCGCGGCCGCGCAGCCCTGACCAAGCACCGAGGGTACCGTAACCATGAGGGGTCCCTCGGAGACGGTCACGGCTACGACAGAACCCGACTTCGCCGCACGACCGGCTGGCGGCGATTGCGTAATGATCTGATTGGCCGGTACGGTCGGCGAGTGCTCGCGGTGGGCGACGGTGACAGTTAAGCCATCGCTGCTCAATTGCGAGGTCGCCTGCGCGGCCGTGAGGCCAGCAAGCGACGGGATAGTGACCGACGATGTTGTCAGTCCCAGCTTCCACACGGCGCCACCGGCGATCGCGAGGACGAGAACGATCACGACAACGATCGCCGAACGGCGCCGGTGCGGTGGCGGCACGACCGGGTACGGCTCCGCCGCTCGACGAAGCGCCCTACCACCGTCATCAGCGTTCGCGGGGGCAGCGCGGCGCGGTGGCTGTGCGCGCGGGAAACCTGGTCCGCCGCTCGACTCGCGGACGGACCCCGCGATTTGCTCGGCCGACGGCGGGCGAAATCCGATTGACGTGCGCGGTTCGGTCGGCTGGTAGTTGGCGAGCAAGGGCGTCGACGTACGCGCCGTCGCGATCGTGAGCGGCGCGCTGTTGGTGACGGCGCCGCCAAGTCGGTTCGCAAATTGGTCGGCCGACAGGCGAAGCGTCGCGTCCGGCACAGCGGCCTGCGCGAGCATCATGTCGAGTGAGCCAAGTTCGCCTCGGATCGGCAACGGACTGTCGATTCGTGCGCGCACCATGGCGTCGGCGCTCGTAGCGTCAAAGGGGCTCTCGCCGGTGGCGGCCTCGAAGAGAATGAGGGCTAGTGCGTAGACGTCAGATTTCGCCGTGGCGGGCTCGCCACGCGCTTGCTCGGGGCTGAGGTATCGAACATCGTGGCGCGACCACGGACCGGGGTGCATGGCGCGCAGGCCGGCGAGCGCGACGTCGCTGACGCGCACGCTGCCGTCGTCGCCGAGAAGTATCTTGCGCGGCGACAGCGTGCCGAGGGTGATGTCGTGAGCGTCGAGATAGGCCAACGCGCTCGCCACGTCGCGTCCGAGCTTGGCCGTATCGTCAACGTCGAGACGCCGACCCGAGGCGAGGACGTCGTCTAAGGAACCACCAGCGAAGTACTCGGTCACCACGAAGATCGAACCCGACTCTTGTCCTCCGTCATAGACGCGGGCCAGGTGAGGGTGACTCAGCGTAGCGGCACGAATGATCTGCTCGCGAAACGCTCGGCGGACGTCCTCAAAGGCGGCGAGCTGGGCCAGTAGGAACTTGACGACCACGGTTCGATGAAGGACGGCGTCCTCGGCGACGTAGACCTCGGCCGTCGACCCGACTCCCAGCGCCTCAGTGATCCGATATCGACCGACGACCTCGTGGCCTGGCGAGAACGAGAAGTTGGGCATGATCAAACCTAACCCTAGAGCGCGTCTTCTCCGTCGTCGGCAATGGTGGTTCGCCACGCACCGGTCTCGAGCAGCTCGGTGAACTCGGCGGCTCCCACGACGGGCACGCCGAGGCGCCGGGCGCGCGTCACCTTGGATGTCCCGGGCGCGTCGCCCACCACCACGCAGTACGTCTTAGCGGACACCGTTCCCGGTGAGGTGCCACCGCGCGCGACGATCGCCGCTTGCGCTTGCTCCCGGGTAAAGCCCGCCAGCGTCCCGGTCACCACGACCGCACGGCCGGCGAGCGTCTGGCTCAGCGTCGTACCGCGAGGTTCGACCATCGTGAATCCGGCTTCGGCCAATCGGCACATCCGAGCCACAACCTCGGGTGAGCGCACGAATCGGAAGACCGACGCCGCAATCACCGGACCAACACCGTCGATGATCTCGAGTTCCGAGAGCGCAGCGGCGGCCAGCGCATCGTAACTGGCGAAGTACGCGGCGAGAGCCTTCGCCGCGACTGGACCGACGTGACGAATGCTCAAGGCGACGAGCAGCCGGCTCAGGGGTTGGCTCTTTGCCGCGTTGATCGCGGCCACCAATGACCCCGCCGAGATCGCGGCTAGGCCTTCCAACCCGACTAGGTCCTCCACTCGCAACGTGGCCAGGTCGGCGACGTCGCGAACGAGCCCGGCCTCAATCAGTTGTGCCGCTCGCTGCTCACCGAGACCCTCGATGTCGAGAGCGCCGCGCGACGCGAAATGAACGACCTGCTGGAGCAGTCGCGCCGGACAGTGCGGGTTCACGCAGTAGATGTCGCGTTCGTCGCCGACGCGCACGAGCGGACCGCCACACTCGGGGCATTGTGTCGGAAAGATCCACGGCTCGCCACGCTGTTCGCCGGGCACCGGCACGGCGCCCACCACCTCTGGTATGACGTCGCCGGCCTTGCGCACAATAACCAGATCGCCCGGCCGAACGTCGGCGGGCAGGGGTGCGACCACGATCTCGTCGTTTTCGCACGAGCGCCCGCAGAGCACGGTCTGCTGCGCCGCAGGCGATTCCCGCGAGGCGAGGATCGGGTGATGGTAGGCTCCGTAGAGCGCGGGGCGCGGGTTGTCGGCGAGGCTGCCGTCGACCACCACGAACGGCCGCCCGAACTGACGCTTTACCGCCACCACGCGATAGACCGAG
>JAKBCI010000217.1 GCA_021807965.1 Actinomycetes bacterium | reverse complement strand
CAAGCGTTCGCAGCGCTTCGTAGGCGGACAGCAAGGCGGTGCCGCGCGCGTCGTGCAGGTGCAGGTGCACCCGCGTGATGCCCGGCCAGCGCTCGCGCAGCGTGCGCAGCTGCGAGGCGACCTGATCGGGACGATTCCAGCCCATGGGATCGCCAATCCAGACGCGGTCGACCGTCACGCCCGCGGCCGTCCAGAGGTCGTACTGGCGTTCGAGCATCGCCGTGCGCGTGGCTTCGTCGAATGGCCCGAGCCAGTTCGAACCCCACGCCGCGTTGATGCCGATGCCGGCGCGCGTCGCGCCCGAGTCCACGGCGCGCGCCACGATCGACGGCCACTCGTCGATCTCGGCCTGCTGGGACCGGTTCGTGTTACGCCGCACGAAGACGTCACAGAGGTGGACGAGCGTGCGGGGTACTTCGTCGGGCTCGCTGAGCGGCGGCACGTGGGCCCGCAGCCGCTCGCGGCCGCGTTCGTTGAGGGCCAGCGCCGTGTAGACCACGCCCTCGACCGGTGTGAATCGGGTGACCAGCTCATCAATGGAGGCCATCTGCGGGGTCCAGGCCGCGCTCACGAACGATCCAACGACGATGGTCGAGAGCCCGGTCTGCGATAGCGCGTCGAGCAGTTCGAGCTTGCGCTCGACCGTGATGTCGGCGCTCTCGATCTGCATGCCCTCGCGCATCCCCTCTTCGATGATCTCGACGCGGGGCAGCGGGCGACGGCTCGGCGCGCCGCGAGGCTCAGATGGCGTGGTCATCGCGCAGCGCCCGTACGTCGTCGGCGGAATAGCCCAGCTCACTGAGAATCGTCGCGGTATGCTCGCCGAGCCGCGGCGGTCGACTCGTCGGACCGAGGCTCGCACCGTCGACGCGGATCGCGCTGCCCAGTACCGACACTCGAGACCGTGACGGTAGGTCGACCTCGACGTCGTGGACGAGAGCGCGTGACTGAATCTGCGCTTGGCCGAGCGCGTCGCCGAGGCTCAGTACGCGCCCCGCCGGCACGCTCACGGTCGCGAGCTGCGCCTCCCAGTGATCGGCTGACGCGGCGGCCAGCGCGGACTCGATCTCAGCGGTAAGGGCCGCTCGGTGACGCTTGCGATCAGCTCGCGTTGCGAACCGTGCGTCGGCCACAAGGTCGTCGCGGCCGAGGACCGCGCAGAGCGCTTCGAACTGGGATTGGGTGTTGGACGCGATATTCCACAGGCCATTGCCCGTGCGAAAGGTGCCCGACGGCGAGGACGCCGCGTTGTCGTTGCCGTGGCGCCCGGCGTCACGTCCGGTGATCAACTGCTCCGAGACTACCCAGCCCATGGCCGTCAGCGCCGTTTCCAGCATCGAGACGTCGAGGACGTGGCCGACGCCGTCGCGCTCGCGGCGAACGAGGGCCGCGGCGATGCCCATCGCCGCGGCGTAGCCGCCCAGCGTGTCACAGATCGGGAACCCGACCCGCAGGGGACCGCCCTCGGGATGGCCCGTCACGTCGGCCATCCCGGCGAGTCCCTGGATGATCTGGTCGTACGCCGCGCGGCCCGCCAACGGGCCCGTTTGGCCGAAACCCGACACGGCGCAGTAGACCAGTCGAGGGTTGAGCTCGTGCAGCCGGTCCCACGAGAAGCCGAGCCGCTCAAGCACGCCCGGGCGCATGTTCTCGAGCAGGACGTCGGCCGTAGCCACCAGCCGCGTGAAGACCTCGCGTCCGCCCGCCCGCTTGAGGTCGACGGTTACCGACCGCTTCGCGCTGTTCTGGGCGATGAACGCCGCCCCCATGGCCTCGGACTTGAGGTACTCGTCATCTCCCATGTCCCGGGCCAGATCACCGGTACCGGGGATCTCAACCTTGACGACATCGGCCCCGAGCAGCGCGAGCTGGTAGGCCGCGAAGGGGCCGGCGAGCACGGTCGTTACATCGATGACCCTCACGCCGTCGAGTAAAGCGACCATGTTCCAATCCTTACCGACGTCGAGCGACGTCTCGCGCACGTCCCCGATGGTCCCGCGGGGCGTCGGGCGACGGCTCGGCGACGAGCGTCGGGGGGGTTCGCCCGCCGTGGCGCGACGCGCCACGGCGGGCGAACGACTACCGCGAGTACTACCCTTCCTTCGCTACGACCGACGCCAACTGCTTCGCGGTGACGTAGGTACGGATCACGTTGTTCAGCTTCGAGTCGAAACCGACCATCTGGAAGCCACTAAAGACGTTGTGGTACTTGTTGAAGTCGTCGTTACCACCGGCGCCCTGGTAGTTGATCTTCTTGTGGGCCTTGATCAGACGCACGCACGACGCGTAGGTGTAGCAGGGAATCCCCGGCGGGTCCGACACCTTCATCACGTCGTTGACCCACACCTTCGGGTTCGTCGAGTTCGCCTCAGTCATCGCGAGCGAGGCGATCACGATCGAGTCGTAGAAGTTGAAGGTGGTGGGCAGGATCGACGTGGTACGCCACACGCTCTGGTAGTCGGCCAGGAAGTGGTTGTACGCGTCGTTCGACGCCGTGGGCGTCGCCGGCAGCGCCGCGGTCAGGTTCGTCGAGGCCGCGGGCCCGAACGACTGGGCGTACGCGCCCTGAGCGGCCGACTGCAGGTCGTCACCGACCCACTGGGCGGCCGTCGTGTAGCCGAGCTGCTGCGCGTCGGTCATCAGAGTCGCGAAGGTCTGGGTGTCCATCGAGTCAAAGACGACCTGCGGGTTGCCCGCGAAGGCCTGGGTCAGCTCCGAGCTGTACGAGGACTGGCCCGGGGTCAGCGTGATGTTCTGCTGGATCGTTCCCCCGAGTGCCTTGAAGGCCTTCATCAACGGCGGCACGAAGCCCTGGGAGTTCGCCGAGTTGTCGAACATCAGCGACGCCGTCTTCCAGCCGTGGCTGATCGCGTAGTACGCCATGGCGATGGCCTCGGTCGAGTCCGACGCCGTCGTGCGGAACACGTACTTGTAGCGCATCGTGTCGAGGTTGCTGAGGCCGCCGACCATGAAGTCGACCACGTTGTTCGGCTGGAACTGGTTGATCACCGCTTCGATCGTCGGCGAGAACGGCCCCACGATAAACGTCGGGTGACTCGTCATCAGCCGGCGAAAGGCCGGCAGCGTGTCCACCGAGTCCGCCGAGTCATCGACGTACTGCGACGTCAGCTGGTGCCCGAGCACCCCGCCGTTCTGGTTGACCTCGTAGATGCCGACCTTGATGCCGTGGGTGCCCCACGACGACAGCAGCGACTTGGATCCGGTGAAGGGCAGGATCGCCCCGACCACCAACTTCGGCTCTTTCTTCGCTGCGCCCGCCGTGCCACTGGCGACACCGACGCCGACCAGCGACGCCACCGTCGCGAGGACGAGCGCGGCTCTGGAGCCCCCGCGCCCTCTCGCGAACCGCCTGCTTGCTTTCATGTGAATACTCCCCCTTGCTCTTTCCGCTTCGTGACGCCGGGAACCTCCCGGCGTCGACGACCTATTTCGCCTCGGCGCGACCGAGGAAGATCGCGGCGAGGTCTAGTGACGCAATCTCTGACGCGAGCCCGTGCACGTGGTTCGAGCCGGC
>JAKBCI010000216.1 GCA_021807965.1 Actinomycetes bacterium | reverse complement strand
GCCACCGAGATCCTGCGCGCTAAGGCTGGCGAAGCCTCCCGCTAGCTTGGCGATCGCGGTACGGGTGCCGGTGACGATGACGCTGGTGGCCATGGGATCCTCCTCGGACGAGCCGGTGATGCCCTCACGATACTCGTGACGCCAGCCGCGCCCCGACGGTGGTCGGGCGCGACGGAGCGTCGAAGGGAATGATCGCCTCGACGACGGTGCCCACGCCGAGCGTCGACTGCACGGTCAGTGAGCCCCCGAGCAGGCGAGCGCGCTCGCGCATCCCGACGATGCCGAGTGACGGCGCCTCGCTGTCGCTGCGCAACGAGACCTCCTGGTCGAAGCCGCTCCCGTCGTCAATGACGCTCACGTGGAGCGCATCGTCGCCAAACTCAACGCTGACGCGCAGGTGTCGCGCGTTGGCGTGACGTTGCGCATTGCGCATCGACTCCTGGACGATGCGAAAGGCCCCGAGCTCGACGTCGGGCGAGAGCCGAGTCGGCGTGCCTCGAACGGCGAGGTTGGTCGTGGCCGCGCCCTCATCGTCGATGTCGGCGACCAGGCTCGACAGAGCCGCCACGAGGCCAAGTTGATCGAGGGCGGGTGGGCGCAGGTCGCGCGCCAGGGTGCGCAGTCTGGTGGCGGCGTCGAGGGCCTGGTTTCGGGTCTCGGCGAGCCCGGTCGCCACGCTGGGCGGAACGCCACCCGCGTTGCCGAGCGTCTCGAGCCGCCGCGCGAGGTGCAAGAAGAGCTGGAGCGGTTCGTCGTGCAACTCGCGAGCGAGTCGTCGCCGCTGATCCTCTTCGACCTGAACGACCTGCTGGGCAAACTGACGCGCTCGACGCTCCTCGTGGCGCTCTTCGGTGACGTCTTCGAAGCTGATCTGGCGTCGCCGCGCGTTGGCGTCCGTGGGCAGTACGACCGCGTCGAGTCGATAGTCGCGGCCGTCGTTGAGGGTGAGCACACAGCCCGATAGCGCACCGACGTCGCCGTCGCATTTCAGCACGTCGGTGATGGGGCGCCCGACGACCGCCGCACCGAGCAGCGCGACCGCGGCGGGATTGGCGTCGCTGACGACGCCGTGGTCGTCGAGCACGACGATGGGCGACCGGTTCGATTCGAACAGGCGACGGTAGCCCGCTTCCACCGCGAGCGTGCGCGCGGTGGCCTCGTCGATACGCCGCTGCGTAAGCCGCTCGGTCTCAATGCGGCGCCCGAAGATGAATGCCACCAACACGATGATGGCGAAGTTGATGAGGTCGTCACCCGCGTGGCCCTCGTCGTGGGGAAGCATCAAGTCGGGGAGCCACAGCACGAGCGCCCACAACGTCGTAGCCGCTGACCCGGCCAGCCCGTAGCGCAGGGCGGCGTAGCCAATGGGGATCACCAAGATCGCGACCGGCACCCCCGAGGGCAGCGACTGATTGATGACGGAGGGGTGAATGTCGACGAAGTAATGCAGGGCGACGATCACGAGCACCGTGACCTGAATGATCCAGAACGGTCCGTCGCTGATCGGGGGGTGCAAGATCCGCTGGAGGATCGAGCGGTGCGTAGCGAGTTGGTCAGGCGAGGTGGTCATGGTTGGGCGTCGTGACGAGTCGGTGGCTGATGGCGTGGGTGACTGCCTCGGTGCGCGACGTGACGCCGAGCTTGCCGAGAATATTCGAGACGTAGCCCTCGACGGTGCGTATACCGAGTTCGAGCTCCGAGGCGATCTGCTTGTTGGCGCGGCGCTGGGCGAGCAGCTCGAGGACAGCCGACTCACGCGGCGTGAGGGTTCCGATGGTCGGCGGCGTCGCGTCGCGCCGACGAACGAGGCGTTTGGAAACCTGGCGGTCCAGTACAAACACGCCGTCGTGCACGGCGTGGACAGCGTCAATGAGCTCCTTGGCACTCGCGGTCTTCAAGAGGTAGCCACCGACGCCAACCTCGAGAGCCTCGGCGATGTAGGCGTACTCGTCGTAGGCCGACAAGATGAGAATCCGGGCACTCGGCCGATCGTCGAGGATGATTCGCGATAGTTCGAGGCCGCTCATCGAGGGCAGGTTGATGTCCACGAGCGCGACGTCGGGTGACAGCGTCGCGAGCAGGTCGAGTGCCTCTTCGCCCGAACCGGCCGTTGCGATCACGTCGATGGCGTCGTCCTGCTCGAGCAGTTGCCTCGTGCCCTCTCGAACCAGGGCGTGATCGTCAACGATGAGAACGTGAATCGGATTGGTCGATGACGGCACGGCGCGAGACGGACCCGCGATGGGCCCCGCGTTGGGTTGATCGGTGTCGTCACTCATAGCCCCTCGATCCCGATGATCGCGTCACTGATCGCCTTAGTGTCACAGTACGCACCGTGACGTGCGGCCCGCACCGTGCATCGAGACGACAGTGCTCGTGCTACGTGCGTAGTACGCCCCTGGTGTCGTCGTTTTCGCAACGGGCCGAACTTTCTGTGAATATCTTCATCTACAGACTCTAGGTATACCACTGTACTTGACAACGGAGGCACCGTAGTGGTAGTACTTAGGTATACCAGTATAAATACGGTAATACTTAAGTAATTCACTCAAGTAGTAAAAGGGGGCAGTATGGCAGTCCAGACCGAGGTGCCAGCGGAAGGCCGAGCGAAGGTCGCGGCGCGAACGCACCTGATCGACCCCATCGCCGTGGCCATTCGAACACGCAAGCCCGAGGACCCGGCGGTTCACCAACGCTTCGCGACCACGGATCCGTCGCCGGGTCTGGACCTCGCTCGTAGTCCCCGAGTTGCGAAGGTTCTGCGCGACCGCAAGTTCCAGTTCCTGATGATCCTGCCCAACCAGATCATCTTCTGGCTGGTGATCGGCATCGGTCTGCTCGGCACGGTCGTGCCCGGACTCAACTTCGCCACCGCCATCACCTGGTACCTCTGGTTCGCCCTCGTCTTTGTGATGATGGTCGTGGTCGGGCGAGCCTGGTGTGCCATGTGCCCCTTCGGTGGCTTTGGCGAGTGGGTGCAGCGCCACACCTTTTGGAAGCGCAAGGAGGGCAGCATCGGTCTCGGACTGAAGATGCCCGAGCAGGTGGCGCAGTACGGCTTTCTCATCTCGGTGGCGGCGTTCTTGCTGCTCACCTGGATTGAGGAGTTCTTCAACATCGCGGGACCCGGTAACCCCGCGTCGACGAGTTTCATGGTGCTCGGCATCGTGGGTAGCGCGCTCGTCTTCTTTCTCGTCTTCGAGCGGCGCACCTTTTGCCGCTACGTATGCCCGCTCACCGCGCTGATTGGGACGGTCGGCACCATGGGCTCGGTCGCCGGGTTTCGCACCCGTGATCGCGAGGTCTGTCAAGCGTGCACGACCAAGGACTGCATGCGCGGCGACGCGGACGGCTATGGCTGCCCGTGGTACACGTGGCCCGGCAGCGCCGACTCCAACTCGACCTGCGGCCTCTGCACCGAGTGTTACAAGGCCTGCCCGAGTGACAACATCGGACTGTTCGTCCAAAAGCCGCTGACCTCGGTCGTCGCCCCCACTCGCCGGCGTGCGGATGTCGCCTGGGCCGTTGCGCTGCTCTTCGGTCTGGTCGTCTACCAGCAGTTGAACGCGCTGACGCTCTTCGC
>JAKBCI010000215.1 GCA_021807965.1 Actinomycetes bacterium | reverse complement strand
TGGAGGCCAATTTCGCGAAGAGCTTGTTGCGAGCGAGCCCCACGCCGCAGTCGAGGTGCAGCTCGTTCTCGATTCGCCCGCGCAGCGCCCAGCCGGCCGCCACCGGGTCGGTGCCCAGGCGTCGAAGCCCTCGCAGGTCGGCGAAGAGTTCGTCGAGTCCGATCGCCTCGACCATCGGGGTGAGGTCGGTCACGATGTCGCGAAAGCGTCGCGAGTACTCCTCGTAGCGATCGAATCGGCCCGGCAGGATCACCATCGCCGGACAGCGTCGTCGCGCCAGCACGCTCGGCATGCCACTGCGCACGCCGAATCGACGCGCCTCGTAACTGGCGCTCGCGATCACCCCTCGCTCACCCGCGCCACCGACCGCGATCGGTCGACCCGCGAGCGTGGGGTCGTCAAGAATCTCGACCGAGGCGAAGAAGGCGTCGAGGTCGACGTGCAAGATGGGCGCGTCGTCGGCGGTTGGCCGGTCAGTTGGTGAGCTGGACACTGCGGAACGCTTCACCGTAGGCGACACCGACTGGACGTCCCGCCTGTTCGGCCCGGCCGTAGACGACTTCGCGAATCCCGTCGGTGTCGCCGCCGAGCTGGGAGGCGTGCGCCAGCACCGCCGCGGCCTTGCGGTCGATGGTGCGCGAGACGTCGACGACGACGTCCGGCTCGTGGGTGCCGCTCAACAGGAGGTGTCGAACCTGGTGGGCCGCGCCGTACTCGGGAAAGTAGAGCGGCATCGCGGCGGCGGGTGCGACGGCGTCCAGCAGGGCCCAGCCGGTCTCGCGGTGGTCGTGGTGATTCACGTAGACCCCGCCAAAGAAGGTGGCGGTCGGGTCATGGCCGATAACGACGTCGGGACGAAGCGATCGAATGAGCGACACGAGCTCGCCGCGCAGCACGACGTCATTGACGACGTCACCGTCGGGGTGGTCGAGGCCGACGACCGACACCACCCCGAGCAAGGCAGCCGCCTTCTCGAACTCCGAGCGACGAACGCCCCGCAGCGACTTGGCGTCGGTCTGACCTGTATGCGAACCCTTCGAGCCGTCGCACACCACCACCATGTGCACGTCACAGCCCTCGCTCGCCCACTGGGCGAGTACCCCACCGGCGGCGACGTCGGCGTCGTCGGGGTGCGCGTAGACCGCCAGTGCGCGCTGGGGTTGGAGGCGCAGGTTGCGCACCGTCAGCTCCGCAGTTTTGGCGCGGTCGCCTTGACGAGCATGCCGATCTCGCGCGCGAAGTCCTCGGTGCCCTCGAAGCCCTTGTAGACCGACGCGAATCGAACGTACGCGACGTCGTCGACCGGACGCAGCGCGTCGAGGGTTGCGCGTCCGATCTCTTCACTCGACACGTCCCGGTTCAACAGGCGCATGGACTCCTCAACGCTGGACGCGATACGCATCATGACACTTTCGTCGACCGGCCGGTTCTTGCACGCCGCCCGGATCCCCATGAGGATCTTGGACTGATCGAACGGTTCGCGCTCGCCCGAGCGCTTGACCACGACGAGCCCCACCTCCTCGATTCGCTCGAAGGTCGTATATCGCTGTCCGCAGGCCGCGCATTCGCGTCGGCGGCGAATCGCCACGCCATCTTCGGCCAGGCGCGAATCGACGACGCGGTCGTCATCAGCCGAGCAGAAGGGGCATCGCATCCCCGTCACGATACACGCAATTTTCGAGAAATTATGGTATAAGCACGTGCTCACCGGGGATCACCACACTCGATCGCAATTCCGCGATGAGCCTGCGACGAGCGTACGCCGGGTCCACGGGGTTGACGAGGCGCGCAATCGACGCGACGCTGTCACCTGGCTGGACGACGTAGACCATGCCCGACGCGAGGGTCGCGCCCGTGGCGAGATCGGTGGGCAACCCGCTGCCCGTCGTGCCTCCGAAGGCGTGACCCGGCCACGCGAGCACCACCAGGCCAAGGGCCACGGCGAGCCCAAGCAGCGCGCGCTGGCGCTGGCGACGCCGACGGGCCCGCGCGAGCCGGCGACTCGCGAGGTGCACCCCGGAGCGCCACGGAACGCTGGACTGTTCGACGAGATGCAGGTGGGGTCTGGCTGGGGGACGAATTTCGTATTCCGTGAGCGCAACTGCGGACATCGCGGCCTCCTTGTAGACGAACACCTGTTCGTATCGTAGCGAACAGGTGTTCGTTTTACAAGACCCCGATTAGCGCGTCGTCACGAACGGACGCTCGCCTGCATCTTCCCTGGTGGCACGGCCAACACGGCCGAAGTCACTCCACGGCCGTCGTCGTCGCCGGATCAAGAGGGCCTCAGCCACCTCGTCGAGCGACCGCACCATCACGATGCGATGCTTCAACACGAGGCGTGCGCATACGCGCGCCAGTTCGGCGTCGGGGTGGTCCGCTGAGTCGGTGACCTGTCCGTCGCTGACCCAGACGATGGGCTCGCCGGCACGGCGCTGCGCTACCGCCCAGCGAAGAATTGGACCGTCGACGCCATTGCCGACGTTGCCGCTCGGCACCTGGTCGACCACGCCGCCGCGGTCCGCGAGGACCCAGGCGTTGGGAGTCGAGCCGGTGTCACCGGGGCGATGGCTGTAGCCGACGACGAGCGAGTCGGGAGCACGTCGCGCCAGCGCCGCCAGCGACTCTCGGTCGAGGTCCATGGAGCCGGACTGGTCGATAACCACGACGCCGCCGTGGCGCCGCGAGCGCGCGGCGAATCCTCGTCGCTGCTCGTCGGTGAGCAGCCGACTGGGGTATGCCAGGACGACCCCACTCACCGAAGGGCGACGGTGGCTGACGCCGCCCGATCTCGCCCGCGCCGACCGCGTGGTCTGGGCGAAGTAGAGATCGGCGAAGTGGCCACTCGGGGGGCGACGCGCACCGGGTTGGAGCGAATGCTTGAACCGTCGCAGCGCCTCGGGGTCGGTGGGGAGCCGTGCGTCACTGACCGACGTGACCAGCCGGGCGAGGGGAATCGTGAATCCGCCGTAGCCCCGGGGCACGCCATCGACGCCACTCGACGTCGCGCCGAGGTCGCCGGCACCCGCCCCGCGCACCATCGCCTTGGCGCGAGCGCCCACCGCCCGTAGCGGTGTCGCCCACGTCGGATCGCCACGACGAACGCCGGCTACGAAGTCGCGCTCAGAACCGGTCCCGAGCACCGCCAGCAGGAAGCACACCGCCTCGAACCAGTTACCGCTACGAGCGAGTCGCTCGCCACCGAGTCGCTCGCTCCCGTCGCGCAACTCGCTGACGTCAAAGCCGAGTCGGAGCAGGATCGTGTTGACGCGCATCTCCTCGGCGCACTCGAGAGCCCGAGCGGGAATGTCGCCCACCTGGTCCATCCACTCGTGGTCGTGCGGGCTCACCCGCACGTGCACGAGTTCGTGGGCCCGCACCAACCGGGCGCGCTCGTCGCGCTCCCACGGCACCCGCAGAATCCGCTGTCCGAGATCGCAGCTCGCATCGCCCCGCCACGACGAGCCACGTTCGATGCGCCACGGCCCCGTGAGGAACCCGTCGTCGCGACCGGTGATCAGCTCGGGAAAGACCGCGACGTCGCTCACGACAGCGCCGCGACCCGAAGCGCGTCGAGGACGGCGCTCGCCCGCGCGT
>JAKBCI010000214.1 GCA_021807965.1 Actinomycetes bacterium | reverse complement strand
GGGTGAACTGCTCGGCCAGTGCGATCGACTGCGATTCTTGATCCCCCAGGTGCACCAGCAGATGCTCGGGGAGCTGAAGTTCCCCGGTCGTGACGCGCTCGACGAGGGTCTGGACGTGCGAACGCTTGAGATGGACCCCACGAGCGTGGCCGCGGTTGGGCTGTTGCGTCGGCCTGACGTCATGGCCCATCTCGCTGACTGGCGTGCGGGTCAGATGCTCGGTCTTCGCACGCAGCTCGTGGTGGGAACGAGCTCGGCGTTGGCTGCCATAACGATTCCCCGCGCCGAACCGATGTGGTACCTGCGGGCCGGGGCGGCCATGGAGCGGTTCTGGCTGAGCGCGCAACTGCGTGGTCTCGCCGTCCAGCCAGTGGCGCCGATCTTTCTCTACGCGAACGACGAGGCGGATCTCCTCGCCCTCGGCGGAGAACGCCACCTGGACCGCATGTTCCAACTTCGTGAGCGGTTCGCGACCCTGTGGGATCTGCACGACGGTGAGACGATGGCGATGGTGATGCGGGTGAGTCACGCCCCGGCCGCGAGTGTTCACAGTATCCGGCTACCACTGACGGAAGTCCTCGTGCGCGAGACGGATCTGGCCGACATCGGCGAAATGCCGTAAATGAGAGTTGTCACAAAAATACTTCTTGCCTAATTCTCACTCTCGTCCTACTATGGCGACGTGGCCGTGTGCTGATCACGCGGCGGTTCGGGCACCAGCAGATCGTCTGCGCTGTCATGAGAAGATTGGGCTATTCATGAGCAGTACCGTCGACTCCTATCTCGAGCGGGCCCGTGATGAGGCGAGACTCGTCGTTGAGTCGCTCGTTCACGTGGTCGCCGGGTCGGAGGTGGTGGCGGTAATCGCTGGGGAGAACATGGGTATCCCCGACTTCGAGATGGACCCCATGGTCGCGACCGACGCAGAAGACGCCTACCAGGTCATCTACGCCAAGGTTCGTGCGTCACTGGCGGAACCTTCGAAACTCGGGGCGTTTACCTGCACCGTCTTCGGGGTCGAGTGGGGTGCCCTCGTCGAGCCGATCTACACCGAGGACGGGCGCGCCATCGGCGCGTTGGTGGTCGCGCGACACGGCCGAACGTGGTCGAAACGTGAGCGTTCGGTCGTTCGGGCCTTCGCGAGCCTATTGAGTCACATCGCGACCCTCGCCATGCGCGAGCGCGTGCTGTTGCACCAGCAGCGACTCGACGAGTTGGTCGCGAGCGTGGCCGAGCACCTCATGCCCGCCACCGCCGCCACGCGTCAAGAAGTCTTGCAGTGGACGATAAAGGCGCTCGGTGAGTTCTTAGGATCCGACGTCGCGCTGTTGCGCCGCAACGACCACGTTCGAGGACTGAGTATCTTCGAGGCTGAATGGCCGGTGCGTGAGAACGTCCCGGACCCCGACCCGCTGGGCGAAGTCCCGTTCGACTCCGACCCGATCTTTGCCGCCACGAAGGATTTGAAGTCGCCGTACCTCACGGGTATCGCTGACGACTCGAACGACGAATATAAGCAGCACATCGAAGAGACGGCGGGTGCAACGCCCGCCGGCGGTGCGGCGGTGCCGCTCCTGATGGGTGATACGACCTGGGGCGTGATCGGTTTCATCCACTTTGAGAGTCACGCCTGGGTGCCCGCGGAGATCAACGCCCTGCAGGCCGTCGCCTCGATGCTCGTCCAGCTCCAGGCCCGTATCGACGCCGAGGAACGGATCATCTTCAACGCGAACCACGACGAATTGACCGGTATGCCCAATAGGCGGGCCCTGATCAGCGAGTTGAAGAATCGCCTCGCCCGCCGCCGCGACACGGCGGTGATGGTGATCGACCTTGACCGTTTCAAGGTGATGAACGACTTCCTCGGACACGTGAATGGTGACCGGCTGCTCGTGACGATGGCCGACCGGATTCAGACGAGTATTCGATCCGGTGACTTCGCCGCGCGCCTCGGCGGGGATGAGTTCGTCTTCCTCGTGGACCGTGCCCGTAGCGAGATGGAAGCACTCGCCAGTGCGTATCGAATCCTCGAGGTCATCTCCCAGCCGATCGAGATCGTGGGCCAGGTCATGAATCACACGGCGAGCATCGGCATCGCGCTCGCCGATTCAAGCGCCGGCGCCGTTGACCTGCTGGGTCGAGCGGACGTCGCGATGTACACCGCGAAGGCGCGGGGCCGTAATCGAGCCGTCGTCTTCGACCGGGATCTCCACCTCGCGGTAGATGAGCGTTCCCAGATGGAGTTGATGCTGCGCGACGCGATCGACTCGGGCGGCCTGCGGCTGCACTTCCAGCCGGAGGTAGACCTCCAGAGTGGCAAGTTGCTCGCGGTTGAGTCCTTGGTGCGATGGCAGCACCCGACCCGCGGTCTGCTCCAGGCCTCTGACTTCATCACCGTCGCGGAAGAGACGGGACTCGTGTCCACGCTCGGTCGGTGGGTCTTCGCCGAAGCGTGCCGCCAACTCGGCGCGTGGAGTGCCGAGTACCCCGAGTTGGATTTCGCGGTTCGCGTCAACATGTCGCCCGCGGACTTCAAGGTCGGCGACCTCGTTCAATTCGTCGAAGGGTGTCTCACCCGCTTTAACGTTCCCGGTAACCGACTGTGCGTCGAGATCACCGAGTACGCCGTCGTCGAAGACCCCGAACAGACCGCCCGAATCCTTCGGGGTTTCCAGGCACTTGGTATCGAGATCGCGCTCGACGACTTCGGCACGGGCTTCGCCTCGATGACCGAACTGAAGAATCTTCCGGTGGACTTCTTGAAGCTGGACATGAGTTTCGTGCGTGGCATCGCGAAGGATCCCTTCGACCGGGCCATCGTCGACGCCATCATTCGACTGGGCCGCGCATTGGGCAAGGAAATCATCGCCGAGGGAGTCGAGTCGCGACTGATCGTTGACGAACTCCTCGAACTGGGATGTCACCGCGGGCAGGGGTACCTGATCTCCAAGCCGGTCGCGTCGCCTGACCTCAGTCGACTGCTCCGCGCGGGTTCGACACCTCAGTCCCTCTTGCGGGTCGGCAGCGCAACGGACGCCGCGTGGGAGGAACTGCTGTGGTGAGTTCCGTCGAGAGTCGACCGATTGTCGAGGTGGCACAGGAGTCGGTCTACGAGCCGTGGCTCTTCGAGACGATGATCGCCGAGTTGGCCGAAGGCGAACTCGGGATTGGTTTCATCTACTCGCTCTTGGACCGTCTCGCCGAGCGTCACGGTTTGCGCGACGCGGTGGTCGTACTGAATCACGAGTCGTTCGGCACGCAGAGTTTTCGTCTCGGTGGCCGCGCGGTCTCGAACGCGATGGCCGCTCGACTGGGCGACAGTGTCGGGGTGCACTGCGAACCAGACGTCGTCCCGGTCCACGAGACCGACGCCGTACGAACGGCCTGCCAGTTGGCGCTCTCGCTGCACCTGGCGCGATTCAGCGCCGGACACGACCCACTCACCAATATCGCCAACCGCCGGAGCTTCGATTCCGCGCTTCGTGTCGCGGCGGCGCGCAGCGCCCGCTACGGCTGGTCGTTCACCCTCGTGATGCTCGACTTGGACGATTTCAAGGCGGTGAACGACCGCGCGGGACACACCTTCGGGGACTACCTCCTG
>JAKBCI010000004.1 GCA_021807965.1 Actinomycetes bacterium | reverse complement strand
GCTCTGACCGCGGAGCTGGTATCGGGTTCGATGGCCCTGCCGGTCGCGGTCGAGGTGTCACTGCTGGCGCGTTTCTACGAACGCTTCGGCGACCACTGCGTCAACTTGGCACGGCGTCAGGTCGGCCGCGACGGCGCCGACTGACTAGGCCCGAACGGCGGCCCAGGCCTCGGCGATCTGCACGGCGTTGAGAGCGGCACCCTTGCGAAGGTTGTCTCCCACGACGAAGAGCGAGAGCCCGTTCTCCACCGATTCAGCCCGTCGCAAACGCCCGACGTAGCTGGGATCGGTGCCAGCGGCGCGACGCGGCGTGGGGACGTCGTCGAGCACGACGCCCGCGGCCCGAGCGAGCACGTCGCGTGCTCGCTCGGGTGACAGTGGCCGTTCGAAGCTCGCGGTGATGGCCAGGGAGTGCCCGGTGAAGACCGGCACGCGTACGCAGGTGGCGTCAACGAGCAACCCGGGAATCTCCAAGATCTTGCGGCTCTCGTCGCGCAGCTTCTGTTCCTCGCCGGTCTCCCCCGAGCCGTCGCCCACCAGCGAGCCCGCGAGGGGCACCACGTTGTGCGCGATGGTTCGGGGGAACTTCACGCCCTCGCCGTACGGCAGCGCAGATCCATCGAACGTGAGCGCGCGTGCGTCGCGCGACCCGTCGAGCTGTCCCACCAACTCGTCGACCCCGTCGCGGCCGGCCCCGCTGACCGCCTGGTAGGTCGCCACCACCATCGATCGCAGTCCCGACTCTAGGTGCAGCGGCTTCAGCACGGGCATGGCGGCCATCGTCGTGCAGTTGGGATTGGCCACGATGCCCTTGGGGATCGAGGCGAGCGCGTGCGCGTTCACCTCGGGCACCACCAGTGGGACCTCGGGGTCCATGCGCCACGCCGACGAGTTGTCGATGACGATCGCGCCGAAGGAGGCGATGCGCGGCGAGAGCTCGCGCGAGGCCGTCGCCCCCGACGACATCAGGGCAACGTCAACGCCCGTGAAGTCAGCGCTCGACGCGTCTTCGACCATGATCCTCGTGCCGTCCCAGTCCAGGTACGTGCCGGCCGATCGCGACGACCCGAAGAACCGAATTTCGTCGATCGGAAACGATCGCTCGCGCAGGACGGCCCGCATCACCGCTCCGACCTGACCCGTGGCGCCGACCACCGCTACCCGCATGACGAAAGTCTAGGGCCGCGCTGCTCGGGCCTCAGGCGGCGATCCGTCCGTCCGCGACGGGTGAGCTCGTGGGCCGAACCGATCCGCCGGCCGGTTCGACCGTTATCGCGAGGATGGTCGCCGAGGTGCCGGCGAGGGTGAAGGCGACCGAGCGCGGCGCGGGACCGAGCAGGCCGAGCGAGATCGGCGAACCGTTGACGATCGCCCAGAGCTGGTACGTCCGATCCGCCGCCAGCGCCGGCATCGACGACGCCACGAGGTAACCCCGTCCACCCGGCACGAGAACGAACTCGGCCACGCGCGCCGCGCCCGCCGTCAGGTTCACGACTCGGTGTCCCGGCGTCGCTAGGGCTTCGGCCACCACACCCTGGCGAGCCAGCGCGAGCGCCCCCTGGAGCCGCGACACCTTCGAGTTGGCGTTCACCAGGCCGACGGCCAGCACCACTATCGCGGCCGCGGCGGCGAGGGCGAGCGCCCGGGGCACGGTAGCGAGTCGGCCCCGTGACGCCCGCCGCGCATCGAGCACGCCGCGGGGGGTGACCGATGGACCGTCCAGCCGCGCGGCAATGGTCGACCACAGGTCGTCGGGCAGTGCCTCGACCGAGGTCCCGAGCGCCGCGGCGGTTTCGCGCAGCGCGTCGAGCTCGAGCTGGCAGCGCGCACAGGTGCGCACGTGAGCCTCAACCCGCGCCTCCTCCTCGGGCTCGACCGCGTGCAACGAGAGGGCGGCGAGCAGGGAGGCGGCATCGTCGTGCGACATCATCGCTCCAATCCTTGTACACCCGAGGCCGAGAGCGCGCCGCGCATGCGGCTCATGCCCTTGCGAATACGACTCTTGATGGTGCCTTCGGGCTCGTGCAGCATTGACGCAACCTCGACGTAGGTGCGTCCTTCGAAGTAGGCGAGCTCGATCGCGCGACGTTCGTCGTCCGGCAGCGCGGACAGGGCCCGACGAACCTCTTCGGCGAGGACGTGATCCCACGCCTCGCGAGCGACGTCGTAGCCGGCGCGCGGCGTGCGACCCGCGTCGCGACGCTCGCGGCGGCTGCGAGCGGCGCGCGAACGCACCGCGTCGACGGCGCGAGCGTGGGACTGGGTCAACAAGAACGATCGCAGCGCGCCGCGATCGGGGTCGAACGCCTCCGGTTTGTTCCATAGGCGCAGGAACACCTCTTGGGTGACGTCCTCGGCTTCGGCGACGCTGCCGGTGACCCGTCGCGCCAGGCCGAAGACCGCACCCCCGTGGCGGCGGTACACCTCGGCCAGGGCGGCCTCGTCGCCACGCGCCACGCACGTCACCAGCTGCGCGTCACTCGTCTCGTCGAAGTCGTCGCCCATACCTCACTGCTTCGTCACGGCCGTCTCGGCGGATGACAGTTCTTGGAGCGTACCGACGTGGTCGAACGGCGTGACCGAGCACGATTCGTCATCCGAATCGGCGAGGACACCGAAGAGTCTCCTAACCAACCGAGGAGAACGACCATGACCATCGATCCCGGGGCGCTCGCGGAGCTGCTCGAGGAGTCTCAAGATCTACAGGCCGACGCCCTGCGCCCGACCCGTGAAGCCCTCGATGAACTCGTCGAGCTGCACCACGCCGACGGCGAAGGCACCAACGACGACGGCCTGGCGAACGCGACGTTCCACGACGAACACCAACGAGCGGTGTCCGCCAGTCTCGCCGGAGCCACCCTCCTCGGCGCCGCCGGTGGGGCCGTTCTCGCGGGCGTGCTGGCGAACTCGGCGGCGGCGGCGAGCAGCCGCGACGTGCAAGTCCTCCAGACGGCGGCGTCAATCGAAAACCTCGCCGTCATGACCTACGAGACCGCGCTGACGCTGCCCTACATCGGAGGGTCGTCGGCCAACCCGGTCATCAAGACCTTCGCGCGCGTAACGATGGGCCAGCACCGTGAGCACGCTGCGGCGTTCAACGCCGCACTCTTCAACCTGCACGCGCGGGCGCAGGGCAAGCCCGATCCCGCGTTCGTGCCGGTGGTGAATCGCGCGGTCGCCAGCCTGCAGGGCGCCTCGGCGACGGCCGGCGCGCTCGGCGTCGTGGGTCTCGCCCTCGAGTTGGAAAACATCGCCGCCGAGACGTACGTGCGCGACACGGTGCTCGTGGCGTCCAGGTCGAACCGCGCGCTGCTCGCGAGCATCATGGGCGTCGAGTCGCAGCACGTGGCCGTTCTGCTCGCGGTGCAGGCCCTCTTGCAAGCTGGCGCGCCACAGCTCATTGCCCTTAGTCCGTCGACCGCCGCGGCCCTACCCGGTGTGGCCGGCCGCGTCGGCTTTCCCAACGCCTTCTACCCAACCACGTCGGCCGCCCCGGCCAGCCAAGGAGCATTGCGATGAGTCAGCACCAGTCCAACAACCCGTGGCACGGCACCGAGCGCGAGCTCGCCGCGATGACCCGTGACCTCGATGACCTGCACCACGACGTCAGTCAGCCAGCCATGCGCGACGGTCTCGACGCCGTCGTCCACGCACTCCACGAGGCCACGCCTCGCTCGACCAGCCGCCGCAACTTCTTGCGCGGCGCGGGCGTTGGCGTCCTCGGCGGCGTCGCCGCTCTCGCCGTCCCGTCACTCGCGGGAGCGACCGCGCGGGGACGTGGCGCCGGCGCCCGAGGCGCGGAAAGGCCGGCCGCCTTCCCCCCGGCCGGCCTTTCGGGCGACATCGCGGTAGCCGCCGTGGCGGCGAGCCTCGAGAATCTCGCCGTCTTCGCCTATACGGCGGGGATTGGCGCCGCGACCGCGGGCAAGCTCGGCTCCGTGCCGCCGGCGGTGGTCACCTTCGCCACGACGGCGCGCTCGCAGCACACCGAGCACGCCGCGGCGTGGAACGCAGTCTTGCGCGACCACCACCGCGCACGGGTCACCGAGGTGAACCCGACGCTCGCCCCCGTGGTGAAGTCCGACTTCGCCTCGGTGCATGACGTGGTCGGTCTGGCCAAACTGGCCCTGACGCTCGAAACGATCGCGGCCGAGACCTACCAAGCCCAGATCTCGCGGCTCGTCAGTCCAGCGGCGGTCGCCCTGGCGGCCTCGATCGAACCGGTCGAAATGCAGCACGTGGCCATCTTGTACTACGTGCTCGGCGAGTATCCCGGCGCCCAGAACGCCGCGGGCGTACCGCTGGCTTTCAGCTCGACCGCGAAGGCGCAGTAGTGCGCGCCCGACCCTGGCGCGTCGCGCTCGCGGGCGTTGCGCTCGCGGGCTCGTCGATGGCGGGCTCGCTCGCGCTCGGTCCGGCACCGTCGCCGGCCGGCGCGAGCGCGCCCGCACGAGTTACCATCACGATCGCCAACTTCATGTTCCACCCCATGCGCGTGCGCGTCGCGCCGGGGGCGATTATTCGAGTCGTGAACCACGATCACGTCGAGCACACGCTGACCGCGCTCGGCGGCATCTTCAACACGGGTCGAATCCGCTACGACGCGACGCGGGTCCTGCGCGCGCCGCGCCGCGCCGGCGTGTACCCCTTCGACTGCACCGTGCACCCCTTCATGACCGGGGCCATCGTCGTCAGCTGATCGACGACGCTACGCGCCGTCCAGCCCGAACGCGGTGTGCAGGTGGCGCACGGCGTCGGCGACGCGGTCCGCGCGCACCACGCACGAAATGCGGATCGAACTCGTGGAGATCATCTCGATGTTGATGCCGTTGGACGACAGCGTCTCGAACATCAGCGCCGTAACCCCGGGGCTCGACTTCATACCAGCCCCCACGATGGTCACCCGACCAATATCGTCGTCGGTCGACACCTCGGCGGCGCCGATCTCGTCCTTCACCGTGGTGCAGGCGTCGCGCGCGGCGTTGAGGTCAGTCTTGGCGACGGTGAAGGAGATGTCGGTGAGTCCGTTCGTCCCGGTGTTCTGAACGATCATGTCCACGTTGATGGATCGGTCGGCCAGCGCTCGAAAGAGGTGCGCGGCGATGCCCGGACGGTCGGGCACGCCGCCGACGGTGATCTTGGCCTCCGACGTGTCGTCGGTGACCGCCGATACGACGGCGTCTTCCATGGTGACGTTCTCCTCCACTATCCAGGTACCCGGCTCCCACGTGAAACTCGAACGCACGTGCAACGGCACGTGGTGGCGCCGCGCAAACTCGACCGACCGCAACATCAAGACGCGACCGCCGGTCGCCGCGATCTCCAGCATCTCGTCGAACGAGACTTTCGCCAGTCGTCGCGCCTTGGGCACGACTCGGGGGTCGGCTGAAAACACCCCGGTCACGTCGGTGTAGATCTCACAGACGTCGGCGTGCAGCGCCGCGGCCAAGGCGACGGCGGTCACGTCGGAGCCGCCGCGTCCGAGCGTCGTGATATCGCGCTCGGTCGACACGCCCTGAAAGCCGGCCACCACCGGCACCAGGCCGTCGTCGAGCGCCTCGCGGATCCGGTCGGGCCGCATTTCGAGGATCTTGGCGCGCGTGTGGTCGGTGTCCGTGATGATGCCCGCCTGCGAGCCCGTAAAGGAGGCCGAGCCCACGTTTCGAGCGGCCAGCGCCATCGACACCAGCGCCATCGAGATTCGCTCGCCCGCGGTGAGCAGCATGTCGAGCTCGCGCGGTGGACGGGTCGGGGATACGTCGTCGGCCAACCGGATGAGATCATCGGTGAACTTGCCCATCGCCGAGACGACCACGACCACGTCATCGCCGCCCGCCCGCGAACGAGCCACGTGATCGGCCACGGCACGGATCCGTTCGGCGTCCCCGACGGACGTCCCGCCGTACTTCTGCACCACCAGCGACATGAACCAAAGTTATCGGACGACGCCGGGGACCTTTCTCGGGCCAACTATTGTCGCACCCATGGCAACTGAGAAGCGAGAGCGACAGAAGGCGGCCCGTCGCCAAAAGATAGAGGCCCAGCAGCGCGCCGCCAAGCGGCGCAAGACGATCCAGCGCGCGTCGATTGTCGCCGTGGTCGCCGTGGTGGTCGTCGTGTCAGCCGCATTCCTCTTCTCGAGTTCCTCTCCTTCGAAGAGCGCGGCGTCGACCACGACCTCGTCGACGACGACGACGACCGCCGCGAACGTCTCGAAGGCCCAGGCGGCGGCGAACGCGCTGGCCGTCAAGGCGGGCTGTCCCGCGTCGACCACGACGCGGGTGAATACGCTGACCTGGACCTCGGCACCGCCGATGACGATCAGCACCGCCAAGACGTACTACGCCCACTTCGTCACGACCGCCGGCAACTTCGTCGTCAAGCTCGACGCGACGACGGCGCCGATCACGGTGAACAACTTCGTGTTCCTCGCCGAACACAAGTACTACAACTGCGTGATCTTCCACCGCGTGATACCCGGATTCGTCGTGCAGGGCGGCGACCCCACCGGCACGGGCGCGGGCGGGCCCGGCTACACCATCCCCGACGAGCTGCCCAAGAGTGGCAGTCCGACCTATCCGCTCTACTCGGTGGCGATGGCGAACACCGGCAAGCCCCACACCGGCGGGAGCCAGTTCTTCATCGTGACGGGTCCCTCGGGTGAAGCGCTGCCTAACTCCTACTCGCTGTTCGGCCAAGTCGTGAGTGGCCAAGGTGTCGTGCACACCATCAACAACGACGGCACGGCCAGCGGGACGCCCTCGGTCGTCCAGCGCATGCTCTCGGTAACCATAAGTGAGGCCTGACGTGACCCAGCCCATCCCCAACGTCGACGGTTCGAGCGAGCCGCGCCAACACTTCGACGCGGCCCCGCCGATGATCATCGACCCGGCGAAGTCCTACCGCGCCACCATGGTGACCTCGAAGGGGACCCTCGAGATCGTCCTCGACCCGCTCGCCGCCCCCGCGACGGTCAACAGCTTCGTGTACCTCGCCCGCTTCCACTACTTCGACGGCGTCGTCTTTCACCGAATCATTCCGGGATTCGTCCTGCAGGGCGGCGACCCCACCGGCACGGGCACCGGCGGGCCCGGCTACCGATTCGACGATGAGCTGCCCAAGCCCGGTCGCTACGAAGTGGGTTCGCTGGCCATGGCCAACGCCGGACCAAATACCAACGGCAGCCAGTTCTTCGTCATCTCGGGTCCCGACGGCGTGCGGCTGCCACCCCTGTACTCGCTCCTTGGCAAGGTCGTCAAGGGGCTCGACGTCGTCGCGACGATCAACGACGTCGGCACGCCGTCGGGCAAGCCTCGCGAGCGCGTGGTCATCGACTCGGTGACGATCACCGAGTCCTAACCGATTCGCTACGCCGACTACTCGAGCGACACGGGACCCGTCGCGCGGGTAGCAACGACGTCGTCGCGGCCCTCGATCACCCGCCAGCGGCCGCTCTCCTCAACGAGCACCCCGCGCGGCCCGACGATGACGAGCGGGTCGTCGCCGTTCAGCAGCGCCCGCGTGCGCGCAACCTGTTCGGCGGGAGCTGGCGTGGTTAACACCACCCCGTGGCGATAGCCGAGGCCTACCGTGGGAGCGCCGCCGCGCGGATCGATCATCACGTCGCCGAGCACCGTGGCAATGGAGCCGATGGCGACCAGCGTCGCCGCGCCGAGAGCGTCACCCACCGCGCTGGCTCGCCAGACGGACTTGGCGTGCAGGGGCGACCCGTCGGTCACGACGACCAGATCGGCCCGCGCAATGCGCGCCGCGAAGTACACGTCATCGCTCGACGCCCGGTCGAGGGCCATGAGGGCCTCGAAGGTCGCTCCGCTCTCCTCGAGGGCGCTGGCCACCTCGAGGGCCGCCTGCGCCGCTCCTCGGAAGGCCGACGCCGTGGTCACCACCACCACGTCGGCCCCGGTCTGGGGCCTCAACGCGCAGTTCGCGTACGCGGCGAGCGAGCCGGCGACGACGGTGGACACGTTCGCCAGTCTTCCACGCGAAGGTCGGGCAGTACTATCCAGCAATGAACTTGCGCACCGTCGGCGTCTTGGGCTCGGGAATTATGGGCAGCGGCATCGCCGAGGTCGTCGCCGCCACGGGCGCGAGCGTCGTCGTACGCAGCCGCAGCCAGCGCGCCGCCGACGCACTGCTCGCCGGTCTCGATCGTTCCCTCGCCAAGCAGGTCGAACGGGGCCAGCGCGACGCCAACGAGGCCGCAGCGCTCGCCGCTCGGGTGAGCGTCACTACCGATCTCGCCGCCCTCGCCGAGTGCCAACTGGTGATCGAGTCCGTCGTCGAGGACATGGACGTCAAACGGGTCTTGTTCAACGAGCTCGATCACGTCGTGCGCCCCGACGCCATCCTCGCCACGAACACCTCGACGCTGTCGGTCGTCGACCTGGCCATGGAAACGGGTCGGCCCGAACTAGTCTGCGGCGTTCACTTCTTCAATCCGGCACCACTGATGTCGCTCGTCGAGGTCGTGCGCCCGATCTCGGCGAGTGACGAGACCATCGACACGGTGCTCGCGTTCGTCACCGCCTGCGGCAAGAGCCCCGTCGTCGTGAAGGACCAGGCTGGATTCGTCGTCAACGCGCTGCTCTTTCCGTATCTCAATCACGCCGTGCGTCTCTTGGAGCAGGGCGTCGCGACGATGGAGGGGATCGATCTCGCGATGACGGGGGGCTGCGGCTTTCCGATGGGGCCCTTCGCGCTGCTCGACCTCGTCGGTCTCGACACGTCGGTCTCGATCCTCGAGGCGCTCTACGCCGAGTTCGCCGATCCCGCCGTCGCCCCGGTGCCGACGCTGCGCCGCATGGTCACCGCCGGTCGACTGGGCCGCAAGACCGGACGCGGCTTCTACGAGTATCCCCGCCGATGACCGAGCGGACCAAGCCCTGGGTGATGCGGACCTACTCGGGCCATTCGACGGCGCGCGCGTCGAATGAGCTGTTTCGCGCCAACCTGGCCAAGGGCCAGACGGGCCTCTCGATCGCCTTCGACCTGCCGACCCAAACGGGCTACGACCCCGATGACCCGCACGCGGCGGGCGAGGTCGGCAAGGTGGGCGTGCCCGTCGCCCACCTCGGCCACGTGCGCGAGCTCTTCGCCGGTCTGCCCCTCGCCGACATGAACACCTCGATGACCATCAACGCGACCGCGGCGTGGCTCTGGGCGCTGTACCTCGTGCTCGCCGAGGAGCAGGGCGTCGATCCCGCGCTCCTCGCGGGCACGACGCAGAACGACATCGTGAAGGAGTACCTGAGCCGCGGGACCTACATCTTCGCCCCCGAGCCCTCCAGGCGGCTCATCGTGGACATGATCGCCTTCGCCGAGTCACACGCCCCCCGGTGGAACCCGATCAACGTGTGCAGCTACCACCTGCAAGAAGCCGGCGCGACACCGGTCCAGGAGATCGCCTTTGCGCTCGCGACCGCCATCGACGTGCTCGACGCCGTGGCCGCGTCGGGCAAGGTCCCGCCGTCGGCCATGGCGAGCGTCGTCGGCCGCGTGTCGTTCTTCGTGAACGCCGGGGTGCGATTCGTCGAGGAGATCGCCAAGCTGCGAGCCTTCACGGCGCTGTGGGACGAGATCTGTCGCACCCGCTACGACGTGCAGGATCCAGCGCAACGGCGATTCCGCTACGGCGTTCAGGTCAACTCGCTCGGCCTCACCGAGCAGCAGCCCGAGAACAACGTCGCGCGCATCGTGCTCGAGATGCTGGCGGTGACCCTCTCGGCGGACGCGCGCGCCCGCGCCGTGCAGCTGCCGGCGTGGAACGAGGCCCTCGGCCTTCCTCGCCCGTGGGACCAGCAGTGGAGCCTGCGGCTTCAGCAGGTGCTGGCCTACGAGAGCGATCTGCTCGAGTATCCCGACCTCTTCGCGGGATCGGTCGTCATGGACGCCAAGGTGCGCGAGCTCGCTACCGCCGCCCAGACCGAGCTCGACGACGTCTTGGCGCTGGGCGGAGCGTTCGCCGCCGTCGACGAGCTGAAGGCTCGCCTCGTCGCCAGCCAGGCCGAGCGAATGGCCCGCATCGAGTCCGGCGCGCAGGTAGTAGTCGGCGTCAATCGCTTCACCGAGACCGCGCCCTCGCCGCTCACCGCCGACCTCGACACGGCGATTCTCACCGTCGACCCCGACGTCGAGCGCCAGCTGGTCAACGACGTCGTCGCGTGGCGCGCCTCGCGTGATCCCCGAGCCGTCGAGGACGCGCTCGCCGAGCTGGCCCGCGTCGCCGCGAGCGGCGATCCCGCGGACAACATCATGGTGCCGTCGCTCGCCCTCGCTCGCGCCGGGGGCACCACCGGCGAATGGGCCAACTGTCTGCGCGCCGTCTACGGCGAGTACCGCGCGCCCACCGGCGTTCGCGCCGGCGTCGCCCGACGCTCGCGAGGCTTCGCCGACCTCGTGGCGCGATCACGAGCGCTCACCGAGCGACGAGGCGCGCCACCGAGACTCCTCGTCGCCAAGCCCGGTCTCGACGGCCACTCCAATGGCGCCGAGCAGATCGCCGTCGCCGCGCGCGACGCCGGTTTTGAGGTTGTCTACCAAGGGATTCGCCTCAGTCCCGAGGAGATCGTCGCCGTCGCGCGCGACGAGGACGTCGACGTCGTGGGCATCTCGCTGCTCTCGGGATCCCACCTCGCGCTCGTGCCCCGCCTGCTCGACGGTCTCGCCCGGGCCGGGATCACCGCGCCGGTGGTCGTCGGTGGCATCGTCCCCGAGGCCGACGCCGCTCGACTGCGCGCCGCGGGAGTCGCCGCGGTCTACACCCCCAAGGACTTCGCTCTCGAGGCCATCATGAGTGACTTGCTCGACCTCGTCGAGGCCGCGACGCCCTAGGGCGTGACAATCGGGCGCCGATTCGCGTAGCGCCCGGCGTTGAACCACCGACCGGAGAACCGCCAGGCTGGCGCACCGTCAATCGACGCAGCCATCGACGAGGCCACCGCGCTCATCGCCGCGACCACGGCGGCCACCTCGTCGACCGTCGGCGCGGGCCGCGGCGCGAGACCGTGGCTCATAGCGGAACGTTCCCGTGCTTGCGCTTAGGCAGCTCCTCGCGCTTGGAGCGCAGGAGGTCGAGTGCGCGCGCCAGCACGCGACGCGTGTCGGCCGGATCGATCACGTCATCGACGAAGCCTCGCTCCGCGGCGATGTAGGGCGTCGCGTAGCGCTCCTCGTACTCGTCGATCAACTCGGCGCGACGCGTCGCCGGATCCTCGGCGTCGACGAGGTCGCGGCGGTGAACGATTTCCACCGCGCCCGAGGACCCCATCACCGCGAGTTCAGCCGTCGGCCACGCGTAGACCAAGTCGGCACCGATGGACTTCGAGTTCATGACCACGTACGCCCCGCCGTAGGCCTTGCGCGTGATCACCGAGATGCGGGGCACGGTGGCCTCGCAGAAGGCGTAGAGGAGCTTGGCCCCGTGACGGATGATTCCGCCGTACTCTTGGTCGACCCCGGGCATGAAGCCAGGAACGTCGACGAAGGTAACGATCGGCACGTTGAAGGCGTCGCAGGTCCGCACGAAGCGCGCGGCCTTCTCGCTCGAGGCGATGTCGAGGACGCCGGCTAACACTGCCGGCTGGTTGCCCACGACGCCAATGGTGTGTCCGTCGACTCGCGCGAACCCGCAGGTGACCTGCTGGGCGTATGTCGCGTGCACCTCGAGGTAGTCGCCGTCGTCGACGACGGCCGTGATCACCTTCTTCATGTCGTAGGGCTGGTTCGACGACGTCGGCAGCAGGTCGCGCAAGCCGTCGCACGACCGGTCCGCGGGATCACCCGACATGATTCGCGGCGGCTCTTCCATGTTGTTCGACGGCAGGTACGACAGCAGGTAGCGCACCTCATCGAGCACGCTCTTCTCGTCGGGCATCACGAAGTTCGCGACGCCCGACTTCGTCGCGTGCGTCTGCGCGCCACCGAGCTCTTCGAGGGTAACGATCTCGCCGGTGACCGTCTTGACGACGTCGGGGCCGGTGATGAACATGTGGCTGGTGTCCTTCACCATGAAGATGAAGTCGGTCAGCGCTGGCGAGTAGACCGCGCCGCCGGCGCACGGGCCGAGGATTACCGAGATCTGCGGCACGACGCCCGAGGCCGTAGCGTTTCGTCGAAAGATCCCTCCGTAGGCGTTCAGTGCCGCCACGCCCTCTTGAATCCGCGCGCCGGCACCGTCGTTGAGTCCGATGATCGGCAGGCCCATCGTGGTGGCGAGGTCCATGATCTTGTGGATCTTCGCGCCGTGGGACTCGCCGAGGGCGCCGCCGAACACGGTGAAGTCCTGGCTGTAGAGGCAGACCCGGCGCCCATCGATCGTTCCGAAGCCAGTGATCACCCCGTCGGTGTAGGGACGATTGTCCTCCAGGCCCATGCCCGACGAGACGTGGCGAGTCAGCATGTCGAGTTCGTGGAATGAGCCTTCGTCGAGCAGATACTCCACGCGTTCGCGCGCGGTCAACTTGCCCTTGGCGTGGTGGCGTTCGATGGCCTTCTCACCACCGGCCACGCGGGCCCTCGCCTTGCGCTCCTCAAGATCGGCCAACCGCTGCGCCATCGTGTGTTCCATAGCAGGTCAGGCTACCCACCCCGCGCACCGCGCATCGGCGAGACGGCGTTACTCGGGGGTAACGCTCGCGTCGGCGACGTCTTCGACCAGCTCGATGAGCGTGCCGAAGGAGGTGCTCGGGTGCACGAAGGCGACCAGGGTGCCGCGCGATCCTGGTCGGGGATGTTCGTCGATGACGCGGCCCCCGCCGGCGCGCACGGCGGCCAACGCCGCCGCGCAGTCGGCGACGCGGTAGCCGACGTGGTGCAGTCCCTCGCCACGCCGCGAGAGAAATCGCGCCACCGGGGAGTCGGGTCCGATGGGCGTGAGCAGCTGGACGTAGCTGTCGGCCACGCGTATGAGGGCCTCGGCCACGCCGTCGGACTCGACGACCTCGCGGTGCACGACCCGCGCGCCCAGCGTGTTGGCGTACCACTCGATCGCGGCTTCGAGGTCGGTGACGGCGATCGCCACGTGGTCGATCTCGGTGAGCAGGTTCTCCATCAGCTCTCGCGATCGTGGCGGCGAAAGATGCTGAGGCGCGCCTCGCCCACCTCGGCGCGCAGCGCCGGGTTCGTCACGCCGAGTCCCTCGCGCGTCGCGGCGCAGAGGATGCCGATCTTGCCCTCGTGGCGATTGTGGTGCATCTCGTAGGTGGCCTCGCCCGTCTCCTCGAGGGGGAAGACGGCCGACAGGGGCGGAACTACCTTGGCGTCGATGATCGTCTGGTTGGCCGCCCAGGCCTCGCGGTAGTTCGAGAAATGCGACCCCTTGATCGTCTTCAGCTTCATCCACAGGTGGCGATTGTCGTACTCGATCATGTAGCCGGTCGTCGCGGCGCAGGTGACGATCGTGCCGCCGCGCTTGGCGACAAAGACGCTCGCCCCCATGGTCGAGCGACCGGGGTGCTCGAAGACGATGTCGGGGTCGTCGCCGACGAGGGCCCGAATGTCCTTGCCTAACCGGCGCCACTCGGCTTCGTCCTGGGTGCGTTCGTCCTTCCAGAATCGGTAGTCGCGCTCAGCGCGGTTGATGACGTGCCGGCAGCCGAGCTCGCGCAGGGTCTCGGCCTTGGCCTCGCTCGATACGACACCGATGGGCGTGCCCCCGGAGTTAAGGACGTGCTGGACGGCGAACGACCCGATGCCCCCCGACGCCCCCCAGATCAGGACCTTGTCGCCTTGGGTCACCGGGGCCCCGTGGCGCGAGACGAGCATCCGATAGGCCGTTGAGTTGCACAGGGCGTTCACCGCCGCCTCTTCCCACGTCAAGTGGGCGGGCTTGGGCATGAGCTGATTGGCCTTCACAATCGAGAGGTCGGCCAGCCCGCCGAAGTTCGTCTCGAAGCCCCAGATCCGCTGGTTCGCGCCGAGCATCGAGTCGTCGTGGCTGGTGGGGTCCTGGTCATCGACGTAGTTGCAGTGCACCGTGACCGCGTCGCCGACCGACCAGTTGCGAACGGCTGAGCCGACGCGCACGATCACCCCCGCCGCGTCCGAGCCGATGACGTGGTAGTCGAGCGCGTGGCGCGCCCCCCAGTACGACTCGCGCCCGAGCCGATCGAGGAAGGCGAAGGTTGACATCGGCTCGAAGATGCTCGTCCATACGGTGTTGAAGTTGATCGACGAGGCCATCACGACCATCACCACCTCGTCGGGGGCGTATTCGGGCAGTGGCACGTCGTCGACGTGCAGGCTGGCGCGCGGATCCTTGTCGCGCGTCGAGACGCCGTCGAACATCTCTTGCTCGTCACGGCGTACGAAGACCGCTCGCGTCATAGCCGGCAACGGTGTAGCGACGAGTGTCGCGGGATCCGATCCGCTGCGCACCGCCTCGAGAATCTCGCTCATTGGCCGAGATTAGTTGGCACTGGCGCGCGTGCGCGCCGCCGCTCCACGTAGTTCCACGTACGGCCACGTGAAAATCGGACCTCGACGTCCGTGGAATCTGGGTTTCGCGCTGGCGCTGATGGGCCGACACTGGATACGTGGCGACAACCTTCGGCTTTCTCGTGGCGGCACTGATCGTCGGGTCGCTGCTCGCCGTGGCGGGATTCGCGCTGGCCGCCGGCGTCGCCACGCTGGCCGCCGCGCGGGCCAGCCGGGCTGACCGAGTCCTTCGCGCCGACCTCGATCGGGTACTCGCCGACGTGCTCGGCCCGCGCGACGTCGTCGGTACCGGACCTCGCTGAGCCAATCCTCAGGTGCACGTAGTGCCCAGAACCCGACGTGGGGTGCGCCGGTAACCTTGCGCCATGAAGTTGAAGCTCTCCAAGCGGGGTGACTACGTCGTGCGATCGGCGCTCTGCTTGGCCAGCGGCTATCACTCGCCGAACCCGACCAAGCTGCGCCAGGTATCAGTGGAGATGGGCGTGCCACGGACCTTCGTCTCTCAGATACTCGGTGATCTCGTCCAAGCCGGCATCGCCACCTCGTACTTTGGCGCCAAGGGGGGCTACCGGTTGACCCGTCCACCGGCCGAGATCACGATGCTCGAAGTGGTCGAGGCTGGCGAGGGACCCCTCGAATCCGACACGTGCGTGCTCGGCGATGACCCGTGCCAGTGGGAGTCGGTCTGCCCGATGCACGAGACCTGGAGCGCCGCGACCGCCGCGATGCGCGCCGAACTCGCCGCCACCACGCTCGCCACGCTGCTCGAGCGCGACCGGGCCATTACCGCAGGCGAGTATCACGTGGTGGGGCATCGCCACGAGGCGGTCACGACGGTCGAGGTCCGCGACACGGTGCGCGTCGAGCGACCGGTGGCGAGGATCACCGAGCGGCTGAACGGTAGCGGCGGCTGGCTCATCGAACACCTCGACGCGGCGCGCGATGACGCGGAGTCCATCCTGCTTCGCGTGGGTCCCGGTGAGTCCGGCTGGCTCGCCAAGACCGTGGCCGTTCGCCTCGGCGATCCCGTAGAGACGCCCGAGGGCGTCGCCATCCCCCTGCGCTGGGAGGCGACTGGTCCGTCCGGTCTATTCCCGCGCCTGGTCGGCACGTTGCAGGTGGCCGAACTCGATCCCGCGCGTAGCGAACTGACGATCGCCGGACGCTACCGGCCGCCGCTCGGCCGCGCGGGCCACGCGCTGGACGACGCCGTCATGACGCGCCTGGCCCGCTCGACCATCCGGTCTTTTCTGCGTCGACTGGCTGACGCACTCGAGAGCGACTAGGTCACACGGCGGCCGCGACCCGAGCGATGGCCCGAGCCGCGATGCGGTTGGCGAAGGCCTCAACCTTGGTCGGGTGCAGTCGTGCGTCCTCCGCGCGATCGGCGCGACCAAAGGTCTCCGACGCGATCACGACACCGCCGGCGTGACGTACCGCCTGCGCCAGCTCGTCGCCGGCCCCGCGCGGGTTCACGCCGTAGGTGCAGAACGTCGCTACCGGCTTCGCGCCGAGGTTCGGCAGTGCCGCGAGCCACCGGCGCATCGCCGCGGCTGGACGAACCTTGGCGACGACCAGACCTTCGACCCACGTGCCCAGGACGAGCACGTCGGCCGCGGCCAACTCTTTCGCACCGACCTGCTCGATCGGGAGGACACTAGTGCGCGCGCCGGCGATGCTCAGCCGGTCGGCGAGCCGACCGGCGAGCGTCGCCGTCGTCCCCCCGGCTGAAGCGTAGGCGACGAGGACACGCACCTCGTGGTCGGTCCGAAAGTCAGCGCCACGATCGGGACGCGCGGGGTGGGCGTCAAGAATCGCGCGCGCGGCACGGCGGCCCTGCGCCATCGCTTCGACCACGGTGGCCGGTCCGGTCAACGCGTCCCCGGCGACCCACAGACGCTCGCGTTGGGGCATGGCCGCCGCCCAGAGTCCAACTTCGCGGTCGAGGGCGAGCACTCCGACGGGGCTGTGGTGGTTGTAGGCCGACGCGGGGTTCTTGAGTACGCCCGACGCGCTCCAGCGTCCGTGGGGCAGACCGACGTGACGCTTCGAGATCGGGGTGCTCGGCAGCGCGGCACGAAAGTCCCCGTCCAGCCGGTAACCCATGGCCATCACGACGAGGTCCACGTCCAACACGTCCGGCGTCGTCTTCAGCACGGTCGGCTGCTTGGCCCGATCGGGCTGCACGGTGTGGGCGAGCTGGGCCCGCTGCACGCGTCCGTCGCCCTCGAGCGCGGTGAGGGTACGCAGGAAGCGAACCTCGACGCCCTCGTGACGGGCCTCGGCCAGCTCGTCGGGGCGTGCCAGCGCGAACTGCTCATCGAGCCAGTCGACGCACGTCGCCTCGAGACCCAGCCGCCTGGCCATGCGCGCCACGTCCATCGCCGTGTTGCCCGCCCCGAGTACGAGGACGCGCCTTCCGCGCTCGTCGGCGACGCCGAGCTCGGCGCGAAAGGCTGCCGCATCGCCGTTGGCCATCAGGGCGCGCTTGGCGCCCTGGAGGAACATGGTGGCGTCAACGACGCCGTCCAGGTCGGCCCCGGGAACCGGAAGCCGAATTGGCACGCCGGCCCCGTTCGCGACGACGACCGCGTCGTGAATCGTGAGCAGCTGGTCAATCGACTCGGCGGGAATCGGCGTATTCACCCGCAGATCGACCCCCGCCTCGACCAGCTGGCGCCAGGGACGCGCGGCCACCTCATCGGGCAAGGTGAAGTCGGGCATCCCCCACACGGGCAACCCGCCGGGCGTGGCGTCGCGCTCGTAGACGGTCACGGCGACGCCGGCCTCCACGAGGTCCCACGCGGCGCCGATGCCTGCGGGACCCGAGCCAATGATGCCAACCGACATCGGATCGCCCACCGTCGTCGCCACGCTGGGCGACGGAACGGCCGCGCGATCGGCGATGAACCGCTCTAACCGGCCGACGGCGACGGGCACGCCACCCGCGAGAGACCAGGTGCAGGCGCCTTCGCACTGGGCGGACTGGTTGCATACGCGCGAGCAGATGTCGGGGATGACCGTCGTTCGCCGCAAGATGGCGTGCGCACGCTCGAGGTCGCGATCACGCACCGCGGCCACGAACTGGGGGATGTCGTTGTGCGCGGGACAGCCCCGCATGCAGGTCGGGTCGGGGCAGGCGAGGCAGCGGTTCGCCTCGGCGATCGCTTCCTCCCAGGTGTCGTAGCCGCGGCGCGTCTCGTCGACGTTGCCGCGCAGTTCCACGGGCTGGTGCAGGGGAGGATCGAATCGTTCGCTGACGGCGAGCGGTCCCTCCACGGTGATCGCTGAGAAGGGACACGTGCGCTCGCACTGGCGACAACCGACGCAGAGGGCGTCGTCGGCGACGGCCGTCCAACTGGTGGGCTCCATCGAGAGTGCGCCGACGGGACAGCGAATGACGCACTCCTGGCAGCCGGCGCAGCGGTCAACGAACACCCGAACGGTGCGCTCGGTGCTCGCGGTGGTGGTGGTGGTGATGGTCATGGTGGTTCCCCCTAGTCCGCAGCGTTCATGAGTACGTAGAGCACGGCGGTGATGACGCCGATGGCCAAGGCGAAGGTGGCCGCGCTCACCTGGACGGTGCGCGTGCTCGTGCCCACCGGCGCGAGGTCACGTCCGGCGATGCGCCAGCTCGCCCACATGGCGGCCAGCGTGCCCGCGGCCATGACGCCCACTTGCACGGCGATGATGCCGGCGTTGGACGAGATGAGCGAGGCGTTGTATAGCGACGAGTGCGTCGAGCCGAACCCGAACAGGTGACCGATCGCGACCGGCACTCGCGGCACGTGCTGGAAGAACTTGGGCAGCTGGCGAGCGAAGTAGTCCGCGCCAACCACCGGAATGATCCCGTACATCAAGGGCAGGAAGTACGCCCGAAAGGTGCTCGTGCGATCGACAAAAGTCCGTCCCCCGATCGCCGGGACGAAGTCACGGCGTGCGAACGCCTGCTTGAAGAGCCAGGCGACGCCGGCCATCACCAGCGCAACGGCGCCGATGATCCCGAGGTAGCTGATCGGGTCGGGGTAGTGCGGAAAGAACGTGTGGTTGTTCAGCCAGGTGTCGAAGTTGGCGAAGACCGTCAGCGCGTTCAACTGCTGGTA
>JAKBCI010000213.1 GCA_021807965.1 Actinomycetes bacterium | reverse complement strand
GCCGCCTGGCGCAACTGTTGGCGCTGTTGCTGCAGTTGATCCTTTAACTGGCGAGCCTCGACCGATAGTCGTTCTAGGAATTCGTCGACTTCGTCAACGTTGTACCCCTTCAGGCCAACCTTGAAGACTACGGTATCGATGGTGTCCAGGGCGGAGCGGGCGTTGTCGGTGCTGTCCATACCCGTAACCCTACCGTCGAACCACGCCGTCGGCGTGACTCGTTAGATCACGGAATTCACGATCTCCAACAGAATGATTGCCACCAGCACCGAAAAATCAATGCCCACCCCGCCAACTTGCGGCCGCGGCAGAATCTGTCGAAGGGGTCGCAAGACTGGTTCGGTCACGGTACCGAGGGCGCGGCGCAGCGACGCGACGCCGCCCGAACTCGACGACGGAAACCAGCTCAGCAGCGCTGCGATGATCAAGACCCAGATGTAGAGCGACAACAGCAGATGGATAAGGCTCATAAACCGTCGAGCGATCGATAGCGCGACGCGCGCAACGACGCTCGTGCATCGGCGCTGAAATGCGACCCCTGGGGGCAGATGAGATAGATCCCCTGATCGAGAATTTCAATCTTCGCGCTGAGGGCGTAGGCGGTCCCCGAGGCAAAGTCCACGAGGCGCCTCGCCACGGCCGGCTCCAAATCGCTGACGTTCAAGACGACCACCCGCGAACCTCGCAACAGATCCGTGATCCGCCGCGACTCGTTGTAGGACTGGGGAAACAAGATGGCGGGTTCGTACTCATTGGCCAGGGTCGCCGGCGGCCGCGGCCGCGGACTCGGCATGGGTCGCACCCGGGGTGGGCCACCGGCACTGTCGAGCACCGAGATGGACGAGGGGCGACGGGGCGAGGGCTGCGGACGCGGTGGTACCGGGCCCGATGGGGCTGGCGGGTACGATCGGCTCGCACTCGACGGTGTTCTGCCCCAGTCGGGCTCGTCGGTGTATTCCGGCTGATCCGTAAAGGGGCGTGCGGGCACGCTCGACGCATAGTCGCCGTAATCGTCCTCGATAAGACCGAGGAACCCCAGCGCCTTTCGGAATGTGTCTCTCATGTGCTCCCCTCGTGGCCGTAGCCCGGAACCATGTTAGGTCACGCCCTTCTCGGAACCGGCCGCGGTCCAAACAGTGCCCGTCCAAGGCGAACTTCGGTCGTGCCGTACTGGCACGCTAGTTCCAAGTCATCGCTCATGCCCATCGAGCGCTCGGCCACGCCGAGCTGATCAGCGAGACCGTTCGTCAGGGCGAACGCCCGCCGCGTCCCCGCCTCGTCGGGCGGTGCCACCGTCATCAGTCCCCGAACGTCGAGGCCCAGACGTCGCCCCTCGTCGACCAACGCGCCAACGTCGTCCACCGGTGCCCCGTTACGCGTGGCGAGCCCCGTGGTCTCAACTTCGACGTAGATCGACGCGCCGGGCGATGCGTTGGCGATGGACGTCAGCTCCTTTCGCCGCGAGACACCGCACAGCACGTCGGCCGCTCGCGCTGCCCGACGGATCTTATTGGACTGCAGCGCGCCGAGGAAGTGCCAGCGAACCCCGATCTCACCCAGGACGGCTCGCTTAGCCTCGAGTTCGCCAAGGTAGTTCTCCCCCAGCGTCATGAGGCCGGCGCGGACCGCGGCGTGCACGGCCTCGGGTCCAAATGACTTGGTGACCGCGACAACCCGAATACGCTCGGCGTCGCCACCAGCGACGGCGATCCGGCCGCGCACCGCGGCGAGGTTCTCTCGCACGCGTTCGATGAGCTCGGGGTCAGCGGAGAAAGCTGGGGAGATCGTCATCGCCGCCAACGTCGAAGAAGTCATCGTTCGCGGTACTAAAGATATCGGTTCGCGGGCCCTCAGTCATCACCGGCTGGCTCGTTGTCGTCGGCGACTGCGGCGCCTTGGTGGGGCTCTGGTGATCAAAGCCCGCGGCAATGACGGTGACGCGAACCGCGTCGCCAATTGAGTCATCGATCACGCTGCCAAAAATGATGTTCGCGTCGGGGTGCGCAACGGAGTGAATGATGTTGGCGGCATCGGTGACTTCCGTGAGCGTTACACCTGATCCACCTACGATATTCATCAGTATCCCGCGGGCGCCGTCGATGGAGGCCTCCAGCAGCGGCGAGGTGATCGCCGCCCGCGCGGCGTTCACGGCGCGCCCCTCGCCCGTCGATTGGCCGACGCCCATGATGGCGCTGCCCGCGTTGCGCATGATCGCGTTCACGTCGGCAAAGTCCGTATTGATCAATCCAGGCACCGTAATGAGGTCGGTGACCCCACGCACGGCCGACAGCAGGACGTCGTCCGCGATTTTGAAGGCGTCGAGCATTGACGTGTCCGCGGCAGTGACCGACAGCAATCGATCGTTGGGGATGATGATCAGGGTGTCGACCTTGCCGCGCAGCGCTTCAATGCCCTTTTCCGCTTGCGTCGCCCGACGCTTGCCCTCGAATGAAAAGGGGCGCGTCACCACGCCGATCGTGAGGATGCCCAGGGATCGGGCGATATCAGACACGACGGGCGCCGCGCCCGTCCCCGTTCCCCCGCCTTCGCCGACCGTGATGAACACCATGTCGGTGTCCTTCAACGCCTCCTCGATCTCGGCCCGGTGCTCTTCGGCCGCCTGACGACCTATTTCGGGATCGCTGCCGGCTCCGAGTCCGCGCGTCAACTGGCGCCCAATATCAATCTTGAGGTCCGCCTCGCTCAGCAGCAGCGCCTGGGCATCGGTGTTCGCCGCGATGAACTCGATATTGCGCAGCCCGGCGGCCACCATTCGGTTCACCGCGTTGACGCCGCCACCGCCGACGCCAATCACCTTGATGACGGCGTGGTAATTGTTCTGGCTCAGACTCATGGAACCCCCTTCGGGCGACTCTACCCATTGTGACCCACCACGCAGGCGCCGCGCGCGTTCGCGACAAAATGTCACTGCAGGCTAGTCAGTGGCTGCTTTTTGGTCAAATACGACCCTACCCCGACGACGGACCCGTTACCGCCAATTCACCGGGTGAACGCACGTCGACGACGTCACCGGGACGCAACTGGCTGTGGGCGATGACCGACGCCACTGAGACGAACTTGTCGGTCAGGTCGGACGGCGTACCCAAGATGAACGTAACCGGCGTCGTCATCTTCAAGCTCACGGATCCGTGATCGTTGACCATAATTGTCGACACCTGTGACGCGAACGCCGGCGGCAGGCGACTCGCCACGAGGGCGGCGTTATATCCCGCCCGCAAGAATGGCCAGCTGTTGGAGCTCGGATCAACGTACTGCAGCGTTGGCAGGTCCGCCGTCATCGGCGCCGGACCGAGGTCGTGGCCACTCGCGTCCACGTACTGCAGCGTGTGATTGCCATCGAAGGCCACGGCAACCGGACGGCGCTCGATCACGTGCACGTCAACCGTGTCCGGCCAGTGCTTGGCAAGGGAAACGGCACCGATCCACGGAAATGCCGCCAGCCGGCTGGCCACGTTCACCCCATTCACGTCGATCAAGGCCGTACCGATCAACCCCGAAGCGGCCAGCACGGCCTTACGTGATTCGTGGTGCAGTCCGCTGATCACCACGTGTCGGACCCGGAAGACCGACGTGTGGCTAGCACCG
>JAKBCI010000212.1 GCA_021807965.1 Actinomycetes bacterium | reverse complement strand
TCGAGTCGCATGCGGACTCTTCGCACGAGCGGGTCGAGCGATCCTCGAGTGACGAGCGGTGGTCTCACTACCGCGTCGGCGAGCGCACGAATCGTTCGGCGGTAGCGCGCTCCATCCAAGGCACGGGCGGCCTCCAGGGCAGCCCGACGGCGCACGAGGTCGGCGTGAGCCGCGAGACCCCCGTCGAGAGTGGGGTCACGGACACGACGATCACGAAGCGTTACGACGAGGACGTCGGCGTCGCGCCGTGCGCCGAAGCGTCGTGCCAGGCGCTGGGCGTCATCGTCGAGCGTTCGACGCCACGACGGCTCGAGGACGTCGCGTGAGACGTCGAGAAGGGTTCGTAGACGCCGGGAAGCCACACGGAGTTGGTGGAAGCCCTCCGGGTCACCCCGTCGAGCGCTCGGGTCGTTCCGCAACGCGAGCGCGGTAGTTCGGGCAAGCTGATCGCGTACGAAAAGGTCAACGTCGTTCCCGGGTTCCAAGCGTCCTCCGGTCGCTGTGTTCCTGCTCGCAACCTAGTCATCGGTGGTTCGCGGGTCCAACTCGTGTACTTGAGTATCGCTAGGCTGAACCTCCCGGGCGCTTAGCTCAGTTGGTGAGAGCAGCTGACTTACACTCAGCAGGTCGGGGGTTCGAGTCCCTCAGCGCCCACTGGTGTTGTAATTGTCACATTCCAGTTGTCATTGTGCTTCACCGCGTCAGGGCGGGTTTGAGGGAGGTGAAGCCGGTCGTCGGGTCGTGGCCAGATGGACAACGTGGTGGTTCAATACATTCCCTTAGTTTCGATCGCTCCGTGAAGCGTGGTTCTCACGAGATGCGACGACGAATCCACCAGAAGCTAAGTGCACCTAAGAGGACGGCTAATCCGAGGAAGATCGCCATCTCGTACCACTGGAACGTCCAGTACCGACTAGCCGGCTGGTACACCAGCACCTCGCGGAGCTTGCCGATACACGCGGCCGATCCCCGGTTCTGGAGGCACGCTCCCTGGCTGAGAAAGTTCCCGCCAACCGCGTGCCCGGCTTTGTCGACGATCCGATCTGAGAAGACCCAGTCACCGGGGTGGCCGCCGGTCACACTTAATGGCCCACCGTTTGTCTGGTTGAAGCCCATGCTGGAGGTCATGTGTAGGGCGGACGTCGTTCGAACCTTGGATTCGAGGTTCGGTCGCACCCAAAACGTCACGGCGATACGGGCGACGACGAAGCCAAAGAGGGTCGCCGCCATTGCGGGCAAGGTGCGGCGGAAGAACACTCCTAGTGTCACGCCGAGCGCGAAGGCGAATGCGGCGTAGCCGATGGGCACGACACCTCGTTCGGCAAACACGGGGAACTGGGTCATATTGATCCGGTCGAATGGACTTGACCACCAGGTCACCATGAGACTGAAGAGTCCGGCGACAGCCATGCTGGTGAGGCCGACCAGCCCAAGCTTGACGGCGATCCAGCGAGAGCGCGACACGCTCTGTGTCCACACCAGACGATGTGTGGCAGATTCCAACTCGTGCGCTACGAGTGGCGCTCCCCAGAAGATACCGATGATGGCGGGGATCACGATGACGACGTTGCCGAGATCCTGCAGCAGGCGGTAGCTCAAGAGGAACGTCGCGGTCGCCGATGCGCAGTCGCTATGCGCGCCGCACGTCGAGACGGTCGTGTCGTAGAGATGGACGACGTGTGGCCCCGTCACACCCAACACCAACGCGAGCGCTGCCAGGGCTGCTAGGCCCACCGCGGCCTGCGCGCGGAACTGAAGCCAAGCAAATCGGATCATGAAATCACTCGCAATCCATGTCGAATCTCGGGCTTGGCATTGTGCGTCTGGCTCATGTAGGCGAGCACGAGGTCTTCAAGCGTGACTGGCTTCACGGTCCAACGCGGATCGAGAATCGGTTCGTCACTGCGAACCAGGTATGTGGACTGCTTATCGGTGTGGCTCTCTTCAACGACGTGCTGGCCAGACGGAAGATCGCGCGATTCGAAACGAGCTCCGGAGAGTCGATAATGAGCCGCGAGCAATGTGTCTACCTCGCCGGCCAATTGAACGTGTGAGGTGACCAGGACCACGAGGAAGTCGCTGACTCGCTCAAGATCGGAGACGAGATGGGAGGAGAGCACGACCGTAATGCCGTGCTCCGCGACGACTTCCATGAGGCTCTGCAGGAACTCACGACGGGCAAGCGGGTCCAAGGCGGCGACAGGCTCATCAAGAAGGAGGAGCTCGGGGCGCTTGGCGATCGCCAGGGTGAGAGCCACCTGTGCGCGCTGACCCCCCGAGAGTGTCCCTGTTTTCCGGCGTGGGTCGAGGCCCAGCTGCTCGATCCGGCGTTCGGCGAGATCGCCGTCCCAGTTCGGGTTGAGCCAGGCGCCCATGCGGAGGTGATCGGCGGTCGACAGCCCTGCGTATGTCGGCGTGTTCTGCGCGACGAAGCCCACCCGGGCGAGCAGCGCCGGGCCGTGGCCCGGCTTCCCGCCGAGAACGGTGATCGTGCCTGAGGTGGGTGCCAACAATCCGACTGCGAGATGTAGCAACGTCGTCTTTCCCGCCCCGTTCGGCCCAACGAGCCCAACGACCTTGCCCGTGGGGATCGAGAGTGTGCAGTCCTGCAGCGCCGAGAGTCGCCCGTACTTCTTGCCGAGCCCGTTGGTTTCAATCGCCGCGGTCATGCCACGGCCTCTGAAAAGCAGCGGCGAATCGCGGTGCGATAGATCGCCTCGATGTCGTCGGGACCGAGACCAGCTGCGCGTGCCGAGTCGAGCCATCTCGTCATCGTCGTTAGGAACTGATTTAGCGTCGCGGGGTTGGTTCCGGGAAGCGATCGGACTACGAAAGTTCCCATGCCTGGTCGGGGTCGGACCAGCCCTTCGCGCTCCAGGTCGCGGTAGGCCTTCAGCACGGTGTTGGGGTTGATCGCCAGTTTGACGACGACTTGCTGGGCGGTCGGTAATTGGTCGCCTGGCTCAAGGTAACCGAGCTGCAGGGCCTGGCGGACCTGCTGGACGAGCTGGAGGTAGGTGGCGACCCCCGAGGTTGTATCGAGTTGGAATTCGATCACGCAGAACACATCTTTCACTAGTCGCTTAGTGGAAGCATACTGAACGGCGATTGTCGTGACAAGCCACTTCACGGCGCGCTTGAAACGGATGGCTTAAAGGGGTCGCCTTGATCTCCCCAATGTGACTCCGTCAAGACCCCGATCCTGAGAGCACTGGACTGGGAGGACAGCGATCACCCAGCGATTCGAGCATCGAGTTGACCAGTTGCGACGGTCGATCCGTGCACCGAGCCGGGCGTAAGGGCACCGAGGGACTCCGGCCATTCCACCTGCGTGGAGGCGACCACCATTGGAGCCAGTCGCAATCGTGAGCTCTAGCCAGCGCACAGGATTGGATCGAGTCTTCAGGATGCTCGCCGCTTTTCACCCTGAGTCACCTGATCATAAGGGCCGTGACGGGGTTCGAACAAAGTCCCGTTACCTCCACCATAAGCGTGTTACTCAAACCCCTGACCTCAGGCGAACAATTGTCGGAGTCAGAAGCTGAGAGCGCCACACACTTACGTCGGTGACACCACCGGTAACCCAGCTTGCTCAGCGGCTAGGCAG
>JAKBCI010000211.1 GCA_021807965.1 Actinomycetes bacterium | reverse complement strand
GGCCGCCCTCGCCCATGTGTTCGAGGAAGATGGTGCGCACCTCGTCGCGGCTGCGGTGGATCGCCGGGACCACGATGTGGCTCGGTAGGTCGTCACCGAGCTGGATGATCAGCTCGGCGAGGTCGGTCTCGTAGGCGCGCACGCCGTCGAGCTCGAGTGCCTGGTTCAGCTCGATCTCGGCGGTGGTCATGGACTTGATTTTGACCACGTCGTGTGCGCCGCTCGTCTCGACGAGCCCGCGCACGATCGCGCGCGCCTCGGCGGCGTCGCGGGCCCAGTGCACGTGGCCACCGGCGCGGGTCACGTTGGCCTCGAACTGGACGAGCAGTTCCGAGAGCTGCGCCAGGGTCTGGTTCTTGATGGCCTCACCGGCGAGGCGTAAGTCCTCCCACGTCTCGAGCTCGGTGACGCGCAGGTTGCGCTTGGCGCGGATGGTCGTGGTCGCGTTGGCGAGGTTCTTTCGCAGCTGGGGATTGGCGAGGGCGACGCGGGCGCCTTCGGTGAAGGCCGGCGAGCCCGTGAAGCTGCGCGTCATCGCGGTTCCCCACTCGAAGCGAGGATCTCGGCGAGGTGGATGGTTTGGAACGGTGGCGGGTCCGCGTCGTGGGCGGCGACGGCGCCGATGTGGGTCAGGCACGAGTTGTCCGTCGCGCACAGGTACTGCGCACCCGAGCTCGCCACGTCGGCGACCTTGTCGACGCCCATCGCGGCCGAGGTGTCGGGGTTCTTCACCGAGAAGAGCCCCCCGAAGCCGCAGCAGCTGTCGGGGCGCTCGAGCTCGACGAGTTCGATACCCGAGACCGCCCGCAGTAGTCGCAGGGGCCGGTCACCGACCCGTTGGGCGCGCAAGGAGTGACACGTGGGGTGGTAGGCGACGCGGTGCTCGAAGCGGGCGCCGACGTCCTCGACGCCGAGCACGTCGACCAAGAGCTCGGTGAACTCGTGCACGCGCGGCGCGAAGTCCCGGGCCCGCGCGGCGAGGTCGTGGTCGCCCTCGTCGGTGGCGACGTCGGCCCAGAGGTCGCGCATCGTCACCGTGCAAGAGCCCGAGGGCACGACGATCGCGTCGGCGCTGGCGAAACTCGAGAGCACCGACGCGGCGAGCGCGAGACCCTCGCGGCGGTAACCCGCATTGAGGTGCATCTGGCCACAGCACGTCTGGGGCTCGGGGAAAACGACCTCGTGGCCGAGTCGCTCGAGCACGGTGACGACCGCGCGACCGGTGCGCGGGTAGATCGCGTTGTTCATGCAGGTAACGAAGAGGGCGATCCGCACGGTACTCCTCAGGTCGGTTGTGCCACCCGATTGTAGAGTCCGTACACCCGACTGTCAGGTGGAATGACCACAAAATGTGATAAAGATGTCACGTCCTGTGAGATTTGTGTTAAAAACGGGGCCACGCTGGTCGCCGCCCAGTGACGGGTGTGGGGAATTAGCGTGGCGACGAACCGAAGGGGGACGGTGACGTGATGGCGACCAACGAGGGTGGGGTCGAGGGTGTGCCGATCGATCCCGTCCTCGAACTGCGGGACGTGTCCAAGTCGTTCGGACCGGTCGTGGCGCTCGCGCACGGCTCGATCCAGTTGTTCGCGGGCGAGGCGCACGCGCTGCTCGGCGAGAACGGCGCCGGTAAGTCGACGATGGTCAAGATCATGTCGGGTGTCTACTCGCCCGACAGCGGCGAGATCCGCGTGGACGGCGAGCCGCATCGGTTCGAAGGTCCCCACGAGAGCCAAGACGCCGGCATCGCCGTGATCTACCAGGAGCCCACGCTCTTCGACGACCTCACCGTCGCGGAGAACATCTTCCTCGGCCGTCAGCCGCTACGTCGGCTTCGACGCATCGACAAGCGCGAGATGAAGCGCCGCTCACTCGAGATCTTCGAGCGCCTCGGCGTCCAGATCGACCCGACCCGGCTGGCGCGCGGGCTCTCAGTCGCCGACCAGCAGATGGTGGAGATCGCGAAGTCGCTCTCGCGCGACGCCCGGATCCTGATCATGGACGAACCCACGGCGGCGCTCAGTCCGGCCGAGGTCGACCGACTGTTCGACGTCGTCGCGACGCTTCGCCAGCACGGCGCGGCGATCCTGTTCATCTCGCACCGACTCGAAGAGGTCTTCGCCATGTGCCAACGGGTGACGATCATGCGCGACGGGGAGTTTGTGCGCACCGACCCGATCGAGTCGCTCACGATCGACGAGGTCGTGCGCTCGATGGTCGGACGTGAGCTCGGGTCGCTGTTTCCCAAGTCCGTGATCGAAGCGGGTGATGAGGTGTTGCGCGTCGAGCGTCTGACACGCGAGGGCGTGTTCACGGACATCTCCTTCGAGGTGCGCGCGGGTGAGATCGTCGCACTGGCCGGACTGGTGGGCTCGGGGCGCACCGAGGTGGCCCGGGCCATCTTCGGGATCGACCACTACGACGCCGGTCACGTCTACATGCACGGCACGCCCGTGCGGGCGAACTCGCCGGTGCGCGCGATGCGCGCGGGGATCGGGTACGTGCCCGAGGACCGCCGCCAGCAGGGACTCGTCATGGAGTACGGCATCGACCACAACATCGCGCTCGCGACGATGCGCGACCTGCGAGACGGGCCATTGCTCCTGCGAGGGCGCGAGCGGACCCTCGCGCGCGAGTGGGCGCTCAAGCTGCAGCTGAAGTACGGGGCCCTCTCGGACGCGGTGAACACGTTGTCGGGTGGCAACCAGCAGAAGGTCGTGCTCGCCAAGTGGCTCGCGAGCCAGCCGTCCTTGATCATCGTGGACGAGCCGACCCGAGGGATCGACGTGGGGACCAAGTCCGAGGTCCATCGGATCATCGACACCCTGGCCGCGAACGGTGTCGCCGTGCTGATGATCTCCTCGGAGCTTCCCGAGGTGCTCGGGATGGCCGACCGGGTGCTCGTGATGCGCGAGGGTCGCCTGGCCCAGACGATTGACCGCTCCGCGGCCACCGAGACGTCCATCATGATGGCCGCGACCGGGCAGGGACAGTCGTGACCACGAGTAGTCCCATCTCGCTCACCAGCCGCCGCCATCGGGTCGCTGAGACCATCGCGCGCACGCGCGAGTTGGCCATCGTGGTCATCATCCTCGTCGTCTTCTTCGCCACGGCGATGAAGACCTCGGGCTTCGCGAACCTCACCTCCATCCAGCAGATCCTGACCAACGCGTCGCTGCTGTTGCTGCTCGCGGTCGGTGAGACCGCGGTCATCGTCACGCGAAACGTCGACCTCTCGGTCGGATCGACACTGGGCATGTCGGCGTTCCTCGTGGGGGACCTCTACACCCACGTCCCGAACGCACCGATCTGGCTCGCCTTCGTCGTCGGCATCGGCGTCGGCGTGGTCGCCGGGGCGCTCATCGGCATCATCGTCGCATTCGCCAAGGTGCCCAGCCTCGTCGTGTCGCTCGCGGCCCTCTACATCATCCGTGGCGTGCTCAACACGATCGGCCTGGGCATTCAGATCGAACCGTCGGCGATCCCGATGTCGCTCCAGAAGATCGGCTTCGAGACGGTGGCGGGCGTGCCGTGGATTTTCGTGATCGCCATGGGCATCGCCATCATCGCCGCCTACGCGATGCGGTCGTTCCGATCGAGTCGCGAGCTCTACGCGATCGGG
>JAKBCI010000210.1 GCA_021807965.1 Actinomycetes bacterium | reverse complement strand
CTGATGTTCCTGACCAACGCCTCCGCGCAGGCTTCCAGGGTCACGCCACTGCGCTTTACCGGGGCGCCCAGCTTGCCCGACGGGGCTACTGGGGTGATCGGAGTGTCCTTCAACGGTCCACGCGGCACCCGAACGGTGCTGATGAACCTGACCGACCAGTCCGTGAACCTGTCTGTCGGCACTGGGACCGGTCTATCGCTTGGGGCTTCCACGGTGTCCGTCAGTGCTGCGCCTACCACGACCGTTTCGGGGCTGACCCGCACTACTGGTGTCCTCGGCCGCTCGGTCACCCTGCCCGCTTACACGATCACCGGGGTCGGTTTCACCGTCCCGACTGCACCGGGGACCTGAAACGCCGGCACGGGTGGACTCGGCACCGTATCGATCCATCCGCCGGATCTCGCCGGCGATGGTGACGACGGATTGTGTCGTCACGGCGGGGCGAGCCGCCACTGCCCGTGGTGCGGTCGACCGTCCGTCCTCTCCGAAGGGCGCTGCATCAGTTCGTGTAACGACAAGGTTCACCGCCGGATCGGTGTTGCGTTTGGGGGCTGGGCCACCTCTCGCACTGCTGGACGCCGCGTTCTCTAGCCCAGGCGCTCTTCTCCGGCTGGCGAGGAGTCGATCGACCGGCTGCTGGCTCTAAAGGTCGGTTCCCGGTGACACTTTGTGTCAGTTCACGGCTGATGCCACGTGGACAGAATCTTGGATGTCACTCGACACGTGGTGGCAAAGTCCGTAAGCCAATGCTGCTCAAACTCTCGGTGCAGATACTCCCGTGACTTACGAAGCTGCCTTATTGAACCGGGACGTCGATGGTCGCGTTGGTCGCCCTCATCGATCAGCCGGTTTGGGAGGTTGTTCGGCGTGCGGAACCACGAGTCGGCTCACGCGCGACGAGTCCGTTGGCGCGACGCGCCACCCGTGGTGGAGGCGAACTGGCGATGACCACGACTGCGGCCGAACTAACGCCGAGGTGTCGTCGCGAGTCGCTACGCGCGTTCGACGTTCGACGCGCCGAGCGGCCGTCCCATGGCCCGCAAGTGGCGAAAATGCGAAGCGACCGCTGCGTGGAACGACGGTTGGACGTGGCGGGGGATGTCGTAGTCCGCGCAGACGCCGCTCACCACGGGAGCGATCAGCGGGTACACGGTGTGAGGCAAACGGGGAAAGAGATGGTGTTCAGTCTGGTGGTCGAGGCCGCCGGCGTACCACCGAAAGAGTCGACTGAGGGGGCCCGACCCGTGTGAGAAGTCGAGGCTCGAGCGCACTTGCCATTCGTGCCACTGGTAGGGAGGCCGAGCACCGGCCACGGCGAACTCGGCGCCTTCGACGACGTGGGCTGACTGGAAGACGACGCCCAGCAAGAAGCCGACGGCGAACATCGTCCCGATGGCACCCGCGGCGACGATCCAGAACGGGTGGGTGAGTAGCGGCAGTCCCACCATCAGGGCTACGAAGGCGAGTTTCGTGAGCACGGCGACAGTGGTGTCGGAGAGGCGCGATCGCGAGAGGCGCGCGTGGCGCGACGCACCCACCAGGGTGGCGAGGTCATTGAACATGATTTCGAGAACCGTGAAGCAGTACAGGGGCCACAGGTAGAAGTGCTGGTAACGGTGCCAGAAGTAGCGGCGTTGGAACGGCGCCAGTCGGGCCAGGGGGCCGAGGTTGATGTCGGAGTCAGTGCCCACCACGTTGGGTGAGCCGTGGTGCAAGGTGTTGTGACGATAGAGCCACCGATTCGCGTCAGCCCCGATGACGAACATGCTCCAGCCGACGATGCGGTTCGATCGCGAGAGGCGCTTGGTAGCCGAGGCGAAGAAGGCGTTGTGGTTGGCGTCGTGCTGAATGTTGAAGCCAACGGCCGCGAAGGCGAGCGAGAGCGACGCGGCAGCGGCCAGCCCTTCGAGCCAACCTGACGCGAGCACGACGCCGGCGATGCTGGCGAGGTACCACGCGGCGATCACGAGGGCCTTCACGTGGAGGCGGCGGTATCCGTCGCGCATAGTCGCGGGATCGAGTCGCTCGGTCACCGCCCGGGTGAGCGCCCCCGCGAATCCCCCCGTAATGACCGGCGGGGGGCCGGTGGTCGTGCTCACCATAGTCAACGTCCTCAATGAAGTAACGCGTTCCATCCTACGGTGGGCCGTCGTACGCCAATCGGCGCTTTGCCGTCGTCGCCGGACCCCTCGCCCACGCCGGACGGCGAAACGCCTTAGGCCTGGTGAACAGGTTCGTCACCTGGACGTCGCGCGCCGCGTGCACAATGCGGCCGCGAGCGAGGTCTCGCCCAGGTGTCTTTTGGTGGGGTGGTGGACGTCGCGATTGGTCGCGGGTAGGACCGCGTTACCAACCGCCCGGCGTGCAGCCGTACTGATCGGGCACGCGGCCGCCGGTGATTCTCATGGCGACGAGGATCTGCTGGTCGCGCGTGGCGCGACCAGCGACGGGCGCAAACTGCGTGCCACCGTACTGCGTCCACGACGAATTACGAAATCCGATGCCCGAATAGACGGGACCCGTCATCGACCAGTTGCCCGCCACTTCGCAGATGGCCACGCGTTGCCACATCGCTCGCAGTTGGTTCAGGGTGAGGTGCTGGCGTTGTGCGCCGATGGCTAGCACGTGGTGAATGGCTGCACGAACCGCCTGTCGGTGATGTCGCAATTCGGCTTGGTGTCGAATGCGCTCGCGACGTACGACGTTGACGCGGGCCGCGCGGTGCGTCACGCTGTTAGCGCTCGAACTGATCGCTGCGCTGGAGGGGTTGGCCGCTGCGACCGCTATGGGTGCGAACGGTGTCAGCACGTTGAGCAGTGGCACCAAAAGGGCTATGGGGATCCGTCGCATGGCTTACTCCTTCACTCGAATCGCGAGATCGTGCGGTGACGCTGGAGACGATCAAATGCTCAGTGGGCACGCGCGGTCCCCACTGAGGGGTTCGGTTGCTGGTGGGTCGCTAGGTATCCACTACGAAGTGGGCGACAACGGGGCAGGCTTGGCTGCTCGTTTCATTCTACCGATCAAGGTCAGCGCTCGCCCTCGCACGCTGGAACCGCTCGTCTACCAAGCGAACTTGACCAGGAGGGATAGTCGCAAACGATAATAGGAGCAGTCACCATTGATGTAATCTCAGTTATGACACTAGAACTCCTGGTCAATAGTCGTTTACGTGCCTCAAGAATCCGAAGGACTGCCCCTGACAGACGAAACAACGGTTTCGAGAAGGCCTCGAGGGGGCTTCAGGCGATACTCGAGTCCGGCGGAGCCGGGAGGTGGATGACGACACATGGTGATTGACGCCGCGGTGGCGACGGTGCTGCGTGTCGAAGCAACTGACTGTGAGGCGACGTGCTCGGTGGCCCGTCACACTGCCTGTGCCTAGTTGACGAGAGCGCGCCTCCACGGTGCCGTTGCCGCCCGAGGAGGTGAGAGGCGTCGCGTCGTCTACGAGGTCACGCCCCTCGTCGACTCGGGCAGCCCACGTTCCTTGCGCGTGCGAATGGATCGACTTACACTGCCACGGGAGGCGGGAGTGCTCAGGGTTCAGGTTGTGCGCGTGGCGCAAAGTATGGCCGTCTAGATAGGGGTAGTCGCTGCGCTGTTAATGTGAATCCCTCGCAGTCCGGATG
>JAKBCI010000209.1 GCA_021807965.1 Actinomycetes bacterium | reverse complement strand
AGCAGCGCCTCGTAGTCCTCGGGGCGATTCTCCTCTTCGTCGAGCACGACGAGGTCGGGTTCGAGCGCCGCGATGGCCTCGAGGTCGGGGTCCTTGGTACCCCCGACGCGGGCGAGACCGGCCCGCGCGCAGAACCGCGTGCCGGCGATCGGCGGGCGCCCCCAGTCGTCGAGCGTCTCGGTCAGCGACGGCACCAGGCTGACGATGCGCACTCAGGCCTCGGGGTGCGTCCGGTCGTGGTAGCGCTGGGCGAAGAGCGCGGCCTCGGTACGCCGCTGGAAGCCGAGCTTGGCGAGCAGGTTGGAGACGTAGTTCTTCACGGTCTTCTCCGCGAGGAACATCTCGGCCGCGATCTCTCGAGTTGAGAGGCCCTCGCTCAGCAGCTCGAGAATCCGGCGCTCCTGGTGGCTGAGGCTCTCGAGGCGGATGTCCTCGGTTATCTGGCGGCGCAGGCGCTCACGAGCCCGCTCGATCTGGTCGGCGCTGAGCAGCATCTCGCCGGCCGCGACGCGGCGGATCGAGTCGACGAGGTCGTCGCCACGCACGTTCTTCAAGACGTAGCCCTTGGCGCCGGCGAGCACCGAGGCCGACATCGCCTCGTTGTCGGCGAAGGACGTGAGCATCAGACAGGCGAGGTCGATACGCCGGTCGCGCAGGGAGCGACAGAGGTCGACGCCGCTGCCGTCGGGCAGGCGAACGTCGAGCACCGCGACGTCGATCGCGTCCACGTCGACGGTCTCGGCCTCGGCGACCGAGCCGGCTTCGGCCACCACGGCGAGGTCGTCGTGGGACTCGAGCAGTTCGCGCAGGCCCCGGCGCACGATTTCGTGGTCGTCGACGAGCAGCAGCCTGATCACGTCAGTTCCCGGTGCGCGGTCCACCGCACCAGTGTGCCACGCCCCGGCGTCGAGTCGACCGTGCACGCACCGCCCAGCTCGCGCGCCCGGCTCGCCAGGTTGCGCAGCCCGCGGCCAGGCCCCACCGACGTGGCGAAGCCGATCCCGTTGTCGCGCACGAGCAGGTGCAGCCACGGCCCGTCGACGGCGAGCTCGACCTCCGTCTCGCTCGCCTGGGCGTGGCGCGCGACGTTGGCGAGGGACTCGCGCAGCGCCTGCAGCGCGTGTCGAGCGCAGCGTGACGAGACGACGAGGTCGCCGTCGGGGGGCTGACGCAGTGACACCTTGATGCCGAGTCGCGCGCCGACCTCATCGCACATGGCACGTACCCGGGCGCCCAGATTGGTCCCGTCGACGTCGTCGCGGTCGATCTCGAAGATGGTGGTGCGGATCTCGTGCACGGTGGCGTCGAGCTCGTCCACCGCGCGGTTGATGCGCTCGCGCGCCGCTGGCTCGAGCGTCGTCGAGGCGAGGGTGAGCTGCAGGGCGAGTCCGACGCCGAAGAGCCGCTGGATGACCGTGTCGTGCAGGTCGCGCGCCAACCGTTCGCGCTCGTCGCTCAGGGTCAGCTCGCGCAGCTGGTGGCGCAGCGTCGCCTGGTCGATCACCAGTCCCGCGGCGTGGCCGAAGGCCTCGACGAGGACCTCGTCGTCCTCGTCGAAGGGCCGCTCGTCGCGGCGGTCGGCGAGGTAGAGGTTGCCAAAGACGTGTCCGTCGCCCGTCGTGACGGGCACGCCGAGGAAGTGGCGCATTCGCGGGTGGTGGTCGGGGAAGCCGACGGTGCCGGGGTAGTGGGCGAGGTCGTCCACGCGCAGGGGCGACGTGGCGAGGATCGACTCGCCGAGCACCCCGCGGCCGTGGGGGTCAGACCCAATGCGCTCGCGCGTGCCCTGGTCGACGCCGTAGGTGACGAAGCGCGACAGCGTCACGCCGTCGGCGCTGACGACGCCGAGGGCGCCGTAGCGAGCGCCGACGAGTTCGCTCGCCGTCTCGACGATGAGCGTCAGCAGATCGGTGAGGTCAGCGTCGGCCTCGATCAGCAGCATCGCGTCGATCAGCGCGTGCAGTCTCGCCGGATCGGTGATTCGATGAAAGGGCACGAGTCAGTTTGGCACGCCGGTGTCGGACTACCCGATGCGCTCGCCCGACACGATGGTGAGCGGCAGCGCGATCAGGGCTGCGCCGTTGGCGATCGCTCGGGTAAGGGCTGCGGACAGGGCCGGTTCGCCCGTGGGCTCGGCCGCGATGCCCGAGCCCATGACCGACCAGGTTGCGCCGTCGGACTCGAGGCCATCGATCTGGACCGAGAGCACGTCGCCGCGCCGCGCGGCCGTGATGACGGCGTCTTCGGCGCTGGCGAGCAGCAGTTCGTGGTCGTCGACGACGGCGATCCGCGCCGGCAGGGCGGCGGGCAGGCAGCGCACGGAGATGACGACGCGGGCGAAGTCGGCCTGGCGCAACAAGCCCAGGCACTCGGCGCGCGCCATCGTGGTCCGTCGTACGCGGTCACCCGGTACACTCATCCCCACAGCATGAACTGGCGTTTGGCGCCCTCACTAGGGCCGGGGGTCACAAATTGGCCCCGTGGGGCGTGCGGCGCCGGTACGGCGACCCGCGCTTTTGCGTTGGGCCGAAAAAACGGTAGAATGGTCAGCCGACCTGTGGGCGTGCCCACGGTCATCCGCGACGAGCCCCTCGTCGCCGTTGTGACGTAACAAGGAGAAGGAACCTGAGTAAGCCGAAGGAAGACGCGTTCACCGTCGAGGGGACTGTCGTTGAGCCGCTGCCGAACGCCATGTTTCGCGTCGAGTTGGAGAACGGGTACACCGTCCTCGCGCACAGCTCGGGCAAGATGCGCATGCACCGCATCCGTATCCTGCCGGGGGACAAGGTCCAGGTGGAGATCACGCCCTACGACATGACCCGCGGTCGCATCACCTACCGCTACAAGTAATCGGTTCGCCAGGTCGAAAGAGAAGAGATGAAGGTTCGCGCCAGCGTTAAGACCATGTGTGAGAAGTGCAAAGTCATTCGCCGGAATGGTCACGTCCGCGTGATCTGTGAGAACCCGCGCCACAAGCAGCGCCAGGGCTAGGAGAAGAGATGGCTCGTATTGCCGGTGTCGACATTCCGCGTGAGAAGCGCACGGTGATCGCACTCACCTACATCTTCGGCGTGGGCCCCACCACCGCCGAGAAGATCTGCGCCGCGACGGGCATCGACGAGTCGATTCGCGTGAAGGACCTCACCGACGGCGACGTCAACAAGCTGCGCACCTACATCGACCAGCACGTGACCGTCGAGGGCGACCTGCGCCGCGACGTCGCTCAGGACATTAAGCGCAAGATGGAGATTAACTGCCTGCAGGGCATCCGCCACCGCAAGGGGCTGCCCGTGCACGGCCAGCGCACGCGCACCAACGCCCGAACCCGTAAGGGACCCAAGCGCACCGTCGCCGGCAAGAAGAAGGTAACTAAGTAATGGCGAAGCCCACCACTACGGCGCGCAAGGGACGGCGCAAGGAGCGCAAGAACGTCGCCTTTGGCGTCGCGCACATCAAGAGCTCGTTCAACAACACCATCGTCTCGATCACTGACCCCGAGGGCAACGTGCTCGCGTGGGCCTCGTCGGGCAACGTTGGCTTCAAGGGCTCGCGCAAGTCGACGCCCTTCGCCGCACAGCTGGCCGCCGAGAAGTGCGCCCGGGCGGCGATGGAGCACGGGGTGAAGAAAGTCGACGTGCTGGTGCGCGGG
>JAKBCI010000208.1 GCA_021807965.1 Actinomycetes bacterium | reverse complement strand
AAACCGGTGGGTCGTGAGGTCGCCACCGCTTGGTCACGCAGTGCCGTCGCGTTGAGGCGCTCAGACGATGTCGCCAGCGGCGAGAAGGGAACGAGTCCGGCTAGGACGTGCGCCACGTAATCGTGCCAGGCGTCGAGATACGCGTCGCGCACGCCGCGTCGAGTTTCGTCATCGTCGATTACGATGACGCGCCACGGTTGTCGATTGCCCCCCGAGGGGGCAAAGCGGGCGCTGTCCAGTACGGCGCGAATGATGCCGTGGTCGACTGGTTCGTCGGTGAACTCGCGTACGGCACCGGTCGTTCGAATCGTCTCAATGAGGTCCATGGTGAAACGCTAGACCTAGGCGTCTCGACGCACCAGCAGATACGTTCCGGTGGCCAACGCGCACGTGACGTAGACGGCGAGAACACCAGTTGCTGGCCACGAAGCGAACAGTTGCGCCGGCGGGGTCGTCGACATCATCGCGCGGCCTAGGGCTGACGGCTCGTAGCGGGTAATCGAGTTTTGCCAGCTCTGGGGCAGAACAAATATCACGATCGGAACTACGAGCAACAGCGACGTGAAGACGCTAATCGCGGCCGACTGATGACGAAGTATTAGTCCGATGCCAAAGCCGAAGCCGGCGAGCAAGGTGAGGTAGACCCCACCGAGCAGTACCGCGCGAAGTACTGGTCCGCTGGCGATCGACGCTGTTGGAACCACGCCCGTGAAGATTCGTTGACCGACCAGAAACGCAACGATGACGACCGTCTCGGCCACGACGGCGGTGGTGCTCAGGAGCACAAGCAATTTTGCGACCACCAATTGGACCCGCCGTGGAGTGGCCGCCAGCGTCGTACGTATGGACCCTGTCGCGTACTCGCTGGTGATAAAGAGGATACCGATTACCCCGACAGCGAATTGGGCGAACAACGTTCCCCCGAGACTGGTCGCTACTGGATCAAAGGCCAGTTTGGCGAGCGGATCCATCGTTTGCCAACGGCCTCTGATCGCCGTCGCGATGAGCGCGCCAATGCCGATGGTTAGGGCGAAGGTGACCAAGTAGCCCGTAGCAGTGGAGCGAACCGTTCGGAACTTGATCCATTCGGCCCGAGTGACCGAGGCGATCGTGACGTCAGCCATGGTCACCGACGTTCACGGTACTGGCGTACTCGACGGCATCAGCCGTGAGATCCATGAAGACGTCTTCGAGTGACGCGCGCCGAGGCGTCAACTCGAAGAGCGCCACGCCGATCGCGAGTGCGATGGTGCCCACCCGCTCCGCGTCGCGGCCCGAGACGCGCAGGGTCTGGTCATTCGTAACGTCTACGGTGGCGCCGTCGCGTTCCAGCGCAGTGCGCAGGCGTTCGTTATCCGCTGATCGGACCACTACGGTGCCGCCGATCGAGGCGGTCAGTTCGTCGATCGAACCCTGGGTGATGAGGTGACCCCGCCCGATCACGATGATGTGATCGGCACTCACTGCCATTTCACTCATGAGGTGTGAGCTGACGAACACCGTGCGACCCTCTTGGGCGAGTGAGCGGAAAAACTCTCGGATCCAACGGATTCCCTCGGGATCGAGTCCGTTGACCGGTTCGTCGAAGAGCAATACCGGTGGGTCACCCAGCAGGGCCGCCGCGATGCCGAGCCGCTGAGCCATGCCCAGTGAGAAGCCACCGATCTTCTTGTTCGCGACCGACGCGATGCCCACGAATTCGAGCACCTCGTCGACCCGACTCGCGGGGATCCTATTGGAGGCGGCGAGCGCGCGAAGGTGGTTGCGTGCCGACCGGCCTGGGTGGACTGCTCCCGCGTCGAGCAGGGCACCGACTTCGTGCAGTGGAGCCTTCAAGTCACCGTAGCGCTGGCCATTGATCGTGGCCCGCCCAGCAGTCGGCGCGTCGAGACCCATGATGATGCGCATCGTCGTCGACTTGCCGGACCCGTTTGGTCCAAGGAAGCCCGTGACGACGCCGGGCTGGACATCAAATTCGAGGTCATCGACCGCCGTCGTGTGGCCGTATCGTTTGGTTAGGTGCGAAATGGAGATCATGCTCTCCACGAATGTAGCGACTAGCGGCGGTGTGGGCCCACCGGGACGCTACGAGGACGCCGTGACGCTCGTCGCGCACGTGGCGCATAACCCGGCGATGGCGACGTGGTGGCGATCAAGTACGAAACCGTACGTCTTCATGAGGTCTCCGCTTAGCAGATCGAAGTGACGCGCGGGTATCTCAATGGTGGCGCCGCACGCCGTGCAGACCAGATGTCCGTGTACCGAACCCGCCAGGTGATAAACGGTCGCGCCATGTCCAACGTGGGAGTGGACGACCAGATGCAGCGACTCGAGCTCCTCAAGGATTCGATAGACAGTTGACGTACTCACTTCGGGTCGACTGATCTGAACTGCACGAATAATCTCGTCGGCGGTCAAGTGGTCGGACTGTTGAACCAGCACTGACGCTACGGCTCGCTTCGCGGCGGTTACGCGGTGCGCGTTACCGCGCAGGGCCGACACGATGTCGTCCAGGCGCGGATCAGTGGTCACGAGTTGAGACTACGCCGTGCCGAATGCGAGAATTTTCCTCTAGCCTTTAAGCATGAGAACGTGGAAAACAAAACTCTCAGCGACGGACGCGCTCCCGGGACGACCAGACGCTATCGTCGTCGACCGACCGCATCTGGTGTTTGGGACATCCTTTAACCAGCCAATTCTTCCTCCGAACGAAGTGGCGTTTTTCGCCATGGGCTGTTTTTGGGGTGCCGAACGTTCCTTCTATCGGATGTCTGGGGTGGTCTTCACGGCCGTTGGCTATCAGGGGGGCTATACGCTGAATCCCACCTATCGAGAGGTCTGCAGCGGCGCTACTGGACACGCGGAAACCGTCCAGGTTGTTTACGACGCGACGGTCGTGACGTACTCGGCGCTGGTTCGCCATTTTTTTGAACAACACGATCCGACCCAGGGCAACCGGCAAGGAGCGGACGTCGGTACGCAGTACCGCAGCGCCATTTTTACACTCAACGCCGATCAACAGACGATTGCGTCGCAGATTGCGCAACGCTACGACGCTGAATTACGAGCGGCAGGATTCGGGCCGATAACCACCGAGATTGCTCCCGCCGGCCCATTCTTTCTGGCTGAGGAGTACCACCAGCAGTATCTGGAGGCCAATCCCAACGGCTACTGCGGAATCGGTGGGACTGGCGTCAGTTGTCCCGTTGGGCTGGTACCACTAGCCGACTAGACGAGCGATCGCCGCCTCGGTCTCGGCGGCCAGCGTCGCCACGAGTTGCTCGGCCGCGACCAGCGCGGTGATGCCGCCCACCGCCTGGCCGGCTGGATACCCCTCTTCGGCTTGGTCTATTCCCTCGGTGGATTCGTCACCCCCCAAGTGAAATGACCCGTCGGCTAACGACGCAACGAGCTGTTGGGGGAAAGGTTTCACCAGTTCGGGGTGCTCGTCGTATCGGTCGGTCCGGCGATTGCGAAGAACGCGCATGGTCTTACCGGTGTACGCCCGCGTGATCACCGTGGCGTCTTCGCGACTCGCGAGGAGTCGTTCCTTGAACCCCGGCACCGCACGGGCCTCAGTTGTCGCGATGAATCGGGTACCAATCCACGCGCCAGCGGCGCCGAGAGCGAGAGCAGCCGCGATACCGCGTCCATCGAAGATGCCACCGGCGGCTA
>JAKBCI010000207.1 GCA_021807965.1 Actinomycetes bacterium | reverse complement strand
AGCGTAGGCCGGTGCCGACGTGGCCACGTACTCACCCTCCTCGGTGCGCGACACGACGTTGACGGTCTTTCGCCGGCCGGCCCCTCGCGTCGCGTTCATCTCCGAGGCGATCTTGTAGGCGATGGGGTACGCCACGAAGGGCGAGATGAGCACGAGCACGCGCATCGACCAGAGCACCGTGTTGAGCGAGACGTGGAAGAAGTTGGCGATGACGTCGGTCGAGCTCGCGATGAAGAGCATCGACATCGCGGCCAGGACCGCGGCCCCCGCGGCGGTGCGCTTAGGTCGGCTACTCGGACGATCGAGCAGGTTGTGGATCGCGTTGTCTTTGGTAACGCGACGCTCGATGGCCGGCCACGCGTAGGCCAGGCCAAAGACGAGTCCCGGGAAGATCACCGCGGGAATGGTCACCTCGAACGGGATCGTGTGGCCGAAGCTGTGGAACGACCACGACGGGAAGATGCGCAGCGCCCCGTCGAGGAAGCCCATGTACCAGTCCGGTTGGACGGCGTAGGAGATTCGCGCCGCGTCGTAGGGACCGAACTGCCAGATGGGGTTGATCTGCGCGAACGCGCCGAGCAGAGCGGTCACGCCCGTCACGATCAGCATGAAGCCCGTCGTCTTGGCCATGAACACCGGGAAGAGCGGTGAGCCCACGACGTTCGACTCGGTTTTTCCCTCGCCGGGGAACTGCGTGTGCTTCTGGCGAACGAGCAGGATCATGTGGGCGGTCACCAACGCCAGCATGATTCCGGGCACGACCAACACGTGCAGAATGAAGAACCGGGGAATCACCGCGGTGCCGGGGAAGTTCCCGCCGAAGATGAAGAAGGCGAGGTAGGTCCCCACCACGGGCACCGACAGGATGATCGAGTAGGCGATTCGGATGCCGGTGCCCGAGACCAGGTCGTCGGGCAAGGAGTAGCCGAGGAATCCGTTGACGATCGCCAGCGTCAACAGGGTGACGCCGATCGTCCAGTTCAGCTCGCGCGGCTTGCGGAAGGCGCCGGTGAAGAAGACGCGGGCCATGTGCACGACCATCGATCCGATGAAGATGTCAGCCGCCCAGTGGTGCATCTGACGCATGAGCAGACCGGCGCGCACCGCGAACGAGAGGTTCACCGTCGAGGCGAACGACTCGGTCATCGACTGGCCGTCGAGGGGCAGGTAGCTGCCGTGATACGTCACGATGGCCGAGCTCGGGATGTAGTACAGCGACAAGAAGACGCCCGTGGCGAGTAGGACGACGAACGAGTAGAGCGCGATCTCACCGAGCATGAACGACCAGTGATCGGGGAAGATCTTGTCGAGGAAGCTTCGACCACCCTTCGCGACGCCGAGCCGGTCGTCGAGTTCGCCCATGACCTTGCCGACGGCGCCGTAGCGGCCGGTCGCCTGCTTGCGCGAACGCTTGGTCTCGACGACGTCACTCACGAGCGCTCCCAGAATCCGGGCCCGACGGGCTGGTCGTAGTCGCTCTGGGAGCGAATGTAACCCGAGGCGTCAATGTAGAGAGGCAGTTGGGGCAGGGGCCGAGGGGCCGGACCGAACTCGGGGATGGCGCCGTTGTTCACGTTGAACATCGACTGGTGGCACGGGCAAACGAGCAGTTGCAGCTGCTGTTCGTAGAGTCCGACCGGGCAGCCGAGGTGGGTGCAGAGCTTCGAGTACGCGACGTAGCCCATCGGTCCCCACGACTCGCGGCCCTTCTGCGTCGTGAAGTTCTCGTTCGACAGGCGGATCAGCACGGTCTGGTCGACGGCTTGGCCGCGGTCGGTGTTCTGGGTGCCCTCGGGAAAGACCGTCACGATGGAGCCGACGGCGAGGTCAGTCACGTGGATACGCCGACCGGTCTGGTCAACGGCGTACGAGCCAGCCCGCCAGTCGGTGTGAAAGAGCGTTCCCTTGGGCAGCGGACCGAGGCTGCGCAAGAGCGGAAAGAGCGCAACGATGCTGAAGGCGCCGAGACCACCCCCGAGCAGACCGCCGAGCACCTTTCGCCGCTTCACCGTGCCGCCGCCGCGCTCGACGATCGCCGCGGCGAAGGCGTTGCGGTCCGAGTCGCTGCTCGCGAGCGGGTGGCGCTCTTCGACGAAGGGTCCGCGCGCCATGAGGTACTTGCCCCACGCCACGAGACCGACTCCGAGGAAGAAGAGGCCGCCGCCCATGGTCGCACCGAGAATCCACGGCGTCGCGTTCACCCAGTAGGCGGCACCGAAGCCAACTACCAGCGCGAGGCCCACGAGGAACGTCAGCGCGATGACCCGCTCCACGAGCCGCGGGTTTCGCGCGGCGGGCTGGAGGTGCGGGTCGTCCTCGCGCAATCCCGTCAGGCTGACCGGCGTACGACGTTCGTGCTGATCACTCACTGGCGCTCTCCTACCCAGAATCCGATGAGGGCAAGGCCACCGACACCGATCAGCAGGCCGACGAAGCCCTCGGCGACGGGGCCGAGGCCGCCGAGGCCGAAGCCACCGGGGTTGCGCGGGTGCTGGATCTCCGTGGTGACGTACTTCACGATGTCCGCGACCTGGAAGTCGCTGAGATTGCCCGTAAAGCGCGGCATGTTGCCGGGACCGGTGCGGATCGCCTCGGCGACTTGGGTCGCCGGGATGTTGCGCAGTGACGGGGCGAAGGTGCTGCGCGCGAGGGCGTCGCCGTCACCTTCGATGGTGTGACAGGCTGCGCAGTTCAGCGCGAAGAGCGCCGCGCCGTTGGCCACGTTCGCGTCCTTCACGTTGACCGTCGGGATGTAGGGGTAGCTCGGCGCAAGCGAGTTGATCCAGGCCGCAATCGCGAGTGCCTGATCGTCGGTGAGCCGTGGCTGGCGGCGCATGGCCTGCACTGATCGAGGGTCGGCGGCGGGCATGCGACCCGATTCGATCCAGAAGTCGATCGTCGCCGGCCCGAGACCGACGAGGTTGGGGTAGGCGCCCGTGGTGCCGGCCGGTGGCACGCCGTTCGCGTCGACGCCGTGACAGGTGGCGCAGTTCTGCAGGTAGAGCGCCCGACCGAGCGCGGCGAGCGCCGGCGAGGGCGCGTTGTACATGATGGCCCCGTCACCGTAGGAGGTAACGACGCCGTGCTTGCGCACGACCACGCTTGAGTTAGGGGTGCCGGCGTCGTGCCGGCCGGTCTGGTAGATCGGATGGGTCGTCGCGCCGGCGGCACTGAACCACGCCAGCGGCGCGAGAATCACCAAGGACACCAGTCCACCGGCGCAGAGCCGTAAACGAAGCGACGTGCCCACGCTCATCTACTTGAGCAAGAAGAGTGACGAGTACAGGCCTACCCAGATGACGTCGACGAAGTGCCAGTAGTAGCTGACACCCTGAAAGGCGGCCAGCTCACCGGGATCCCCTTCGCGCCCGCGCATGCGGTAGAGCAGGAACGCCATGGCCACGAGGCCAAGGAACACGTGCAGGCCGTGCAGGCCAGTCGTGATGTAGAACACCGAGCCGTAGGCGTTCGTGTACCAGCGCGTCGTCAGGTGAATCCACTCGTACGCCTGGTTGCCGACGAAAACGGCGCCCATGATCATCGTGGTGATCACCCACCGTCGGGCCTCGTCGCGGCGACGGTGCTCGACCAGCCACACTGCCCACTGCATCGTGCCCGACGAGAGCACCAGGATCACGGTAAAGACACCCGCTTGCAAGGTGTCGAGATGGGTGCCGGCCGGGGGCCACGC
>JAKBCI010000206.1 GCA_021807965.1 Actinomycetes bacterium | reverse complement strand
ACGTCCGCGCACCGTGTAGGGCTGGCCGTTGCGGTCGCCGCCGGCGCCGGCGTATCGGTTGGGCTCGTCGGGGTCGTGGTGGCCAAGCAGCTCTCGACTGTGCCCGAGAACGCCATGAAGATGGGCGTTGGCGTCCTGCTCGTGAGCTTCGGGACCTTCTGGACCGGCGAGGGTCTTAAGGTGCGATGGCCCGGCAATGACGCGATGATGCTCGCCTTCGTCGCGCTCTAACTCGCCGTAAAGTGAGTCTTCGTCGGCTACTTGCGCCGCACCCGAGCATTGCCGGTCGTGGCGTTGTGAGCGACCGCGATCGGCCGTGGCCAGTGCGCCTCGTGAAGGGTTTCGCCATGTTCTGGTGGGATTTTTTGATCGGTGACACGCCCGAACTCTTCGTAGCCGCCCTCGTGATCATTGGCGTCGTCGCGCTGCTGCGCGGTGCTGGCCACGAGAACACCGCCGCCGTCATCGCGTTGCCACTACTGGCGGTGGTATCGCTCGTCGTGTCGGTTCGTCGCGCCGCGAAGTCGCGCCGGTAGGCGTGCGCCGGGTCGCGGTCGGTCGCGCCGCCGTCGCGGTCGTCGTCGCTTCGAGTTGGTTGGGGGCGCTAGGCGCCGGCGGCGCCGCGCCGCGCCGTCTTGCTCTCGCTCAGCGGCTCGCCTGTGCTCAATCGACGGTCGCGTCATGGTCACTGGCGCGGCTGGCCAACGAAACGGTGGCGGTCTCGGTCGATGCGTCGCACGTCGGGGCCATGGGACCGGCGGCCAGGGCTGGATTCGGCGCCTTGCTCGTCTTCGGTGACCGCGCGCCGGCCGGATTCGGCCCGACTATCGCGCGTCTGCAGATGATGTCGCCGGCGGGTTCGACCATGCTCGTCATGACCGATGAAGAGGGAGGCGGCGTTCGGCGATTGACTAATCTCGTCGGTGCGTTTCCGTGGGCTCAAGCCATGGGACAGCAGCTCAACGCCTCCCAGATTGAGTCGGTGGGCGAACGGGTTGGTCGCCAGCTGCTCGCCGTCGGGGTGAACGTCGACCTCGCCCCGGTGGTCGACCTCGACGGACGGGCCGTATGGCCCGGACCGACTGACCCCGACGGCTTTCGTTCGTTCGGGGCGTCGCCATCGCTGGTGTCGAATGACGCGACGGCCTTCGCGTCGGGTCTCGAGCGAGCCGGCGTGCTCGCCGTCGTTAAGCACTTCCCGGGCCTCGGTGGCGCGACCGGCAACACCGACTATGGTCCCGCGGCCACTCGTCCGTGGCCCGAGTTGCGCACGGGAGCAATCGCACCGTATCGAGCGGCGTTCGCCGCGGGGATTACGGCGGTCATGGTGGCCAACGCTCGGGTACCGGGTTTGAGCGCGCAACCGGCGTCGCTCTCATCCGCGGTCGTACGCGTGCTTCGCACGTCGCTCGGGTTTCGCGGGTTGATCATCACCGATTCACTCAACGCCGTCGCGATCAGCGCTCTCGGGCTGGCCTGGCCGGCCGCCGCGGTCCGCGCCGTCGCGGCCGGGGCCGACTTGGTGCTGAGTGGACCGCTGGAACCCGCGGCGTCACTGGCGCTCGCCCGCGCAACGGCCGCCTCGATCGTGCAGGCGGTGCAGGCGGGCGCGATCACTCGCGTCACCCTCGCCAAGGCCGCGGCTGAAGTCGTGGCCGCGACCGAGGTGTGCTAGGGGGGTGGCGTCGCGATGACGTCGAGGTTCCGGTCACGTAGGTGACCCCGGGGCGACGGGATCGAGAGCCAGCGCTGTACCGCGGTCGCACCGTCTTTGCCGGAACGCTCGCGACGAGCGTTGACGCCGGAACGTCGCGCGTGACCACGGCGCCGGCCGCGACTACGGCGCGCGCCCCGATAGTGACACCGGGCAGAATCGTCGCGGCGGCACCGATCCAGACGTCAGAGTCGATGGTGATCGGCGTGGCAGTGATGGAAGTGCGACGATCATTGGGCTCGACGGGATGGCCGGCGGTAAGCAGGTTGACCTTGTGGGCAATCATGACCCGGTCGCCAATGTCGATCGGTGCGTGCCCCGTGAAGTTGCACTGATACCCGATGAAAACGCTGGAACCGACAGTGATGTTAAGGCCGTAGTCAGCAAAAGGGCGCAATGAGCGTGAAGGCCACGCCAACCGCCTTACCGATCAACGTCTCGAATGCGGACTGCATGGGGGCTGCGTCCTCGAGGTCGTACGTGCTCAACGTTGAGGGGAGACGGGTGGCCACCTTGACCCGCTCGAAGAGTTCGCGAGATTCGGGTGTCTTCGTTGTGATCCAGTACTGCCGGTTCGTCATGATTCTCAGCCGGGTTCAACCGCGATGCTCGCCGAGACTAGGACGTTACGTGGCAGCAGAGAAACATTCTGCCCCCGAGCTGGTCGCATCAACGGGTGGTGATCACGCAGCCATCGTCAGAGGTAGTGGGGCGGAGTCTCGTGTCGGTCGCGGCGCAACTGGCGCAACTCCTCCTTCAGTCGATCGACTTCGGCGCGTAACGTCGTCACGAGGGATTCGAGCTGCTCTCGCGTCAGCGCATCATCCACGGTCCCAGCCTTGCATAGTGCGAAAGAGGCCGCGCTGACCGTGTCGTGGCTCCACGGGCGGTCGGCGCCAGAGACGCCCGGAGCGGTGACACGGTGGTTACGTTCTTGGTCTCGCCCGGTTTCGACGTGGCACGCGTCGTCCACGCGTCGACGATTACGCCGTGCGCACACGGTCTCGGGCGAGACGAGTGGAGCGGTCCCGATGGTGGTCGCGACTGCACGAGATTCGAAGGACGTCGGGCCGACCAGCGAGACCCGTCGGGACGCCACGCCAACCGCTCCACGAACGAGCCCCGTCGGGGCCGCCGAGGCTCGTTCAGCGACTACATCAAGGGAAGAGTCCTCGAACTTCGGTCGCTTCGGCAATGCGCTCGACGCCGACGGCGATCGCCGTCTCGCGCAGCGTGGCGTTGAGATCCTTGTGCCGGGCCCAGATGTGATTGAAGGCGTCGCTCATGGTCTTCTCGAGTCGCTGCTGGAAGAGCTCGGGTTCCCACATGAATCCCTGCAGGTCCTGGGCCCACTCGAAGTACGACGCGACGACGCCGCCGGCGTTGGCGAGAACGTCGGGAATGACCGGAATGTTCCGGGCCGCGAGAATGGCCGCCCCTTCGCCCGTCGTCGGCCCGTTAGCGGCCTCGACCATGATCGACGCCGACATTGACTCGGCCACTCGGTCGGTGATGACGCCGCCGAGGGCGGCGGGGATCGCGATATCGCTGGGCAGGGTGAAGAGTTCGTTGGCCGGAATCGCTTCACTGCCGGGGTAGCCGACGACGGTGGCGGCCTCGCCGAAGTGCTTGGCCATCAGCGCCGGATTGATGCCCTCGGGAACGTGAATCGCGCCGCGAACGTCCGCGACACCGACGACCTTCATGCCTCGATCGCTCAGCAGCTTGACGAGTGGTGCGCCGACCTTGCCGTAGCCCTGGATGACGACGCGTTGCTCATTGGCCATTCGCCCCATCCGTTGGAGCAGTGCCGTCGTGACGATCGTGACGCCGAGAGACGTTGCGCCGGCGTGTCCGAGGCTTCCGCCGATGGAAATCGGCTTGCCAGTGACGACGCCGGGCGTGTTGTGGCCGCGCAGCATCGAGACGGTGTCCATGATCCAACTCATCACCTGGAAGTCGGTGTTGATGTCGGGAGCCGGTATGTCGCG
>JAKBCI010000205.1 GCA_021807965.1 Actinomycetes bacterium | reverse complement strand
GCTTCGTGTCGCGGCGGCGCGCAGCGCCCGCTACGGCTGGTCGTTCACCCTCGTGATGCTCGACTTGGACGATTTCAAGGCGGTGAACGACCGCGCGGGACACACCTTCGGGGACTACCTCCTGCGTCAGTTCGGCTTCGCCCTTCGCCGATCAGTGCGCAACGGTGACACCGCGGCGCGACTCGGGGGTGACGAGTTCGCCGTAATCCTCTCCAACGCCGAGGGCGTTGAGGCATCGGGATTCGTCGAGCGGCTGCGCACTCAGTTAAAGGCGGCTGACGACCTCGTGGAGTTCACGACGGGTGTGGCCCTGTCACCTCGTGATTCGACTGACCCGGCCGAACTCTTTCGAATCGCCGACGAGCGGTTGTACGAAAAGAAGAGTAAGGGTCATTCATGACGTCACGGATCGATGAGGACTTTGAACTTGAGTTGCGCAGCCTGCCCGGTGTGCTCAATGTCTCGGTTTCGCATCGCGAGGACGGCTCGGTCGATGTCGTCACGATATTGGCGTACGGCCTCAACACCAGCGAAACCGAGTCAGTGGCGACACAGATTGCGAGCCTCTACTTCTCAGACGCCAAAATCGTCGTCGAGGACGCGAACAACGTCCTCACCCCAACGACGATCGACGGCGCGCGCGTCATGCTGACTCGGGCGAGCTGTGACGAGGCCACGGGTGCCTGTGACGTTGGGTTGAGTCACCGCGGTCGGCTGGGACTTGGTCGGTCACGAAGCGGCCCCCTCATCGGTGGCGCGGAGGCCACGTTGATGGCGCTGCGGGACCTCGGCTACGAGATCCCGTTCTCGCTGGCTTCGGTGACCAACGTGCCGGCCGCGAAGAACTGGCCGGTGATCGTAACGATGCGGGCGTTCGCGGACGGGGCGGAGCGATTCGGCATAGCCCAGGCGAGTGACGACGTCATCGCCGCGGCGAAGGCGACGTTGGATGCCCTCAATCGATTCCCGATGTCCCAGCGCCTTCGATAGTTTGTTACGAAAAGTGGCCGTAAACGAATTGAGGCGACCTTCGGGTTTCCGGCGAGCCTTCGACAAAGCGGTCGCTGAGCCGCTGCGACCTCTTATCGCTCTGGCCGGGGTGCTCGTCGCGGTTGGCGCATTTGTCGGCGTTGTCGCGATGCTCGGTGGCCCAGTCGTGGGTGACGCATCGGCCTCGCTCTACTCAACGTGGGCGATTCAACATGGACAGTTCGCGTGCGCCTATCCGCCCCTCAGCAACCTGTCCTCAATTCCTGGTATTGCGAGGCCGGCTGCGGCGATCACACCGCTCTACCCACTGCTCTCGGGAGCCATTGCAGCACTCGTGCAGGTCGGACACGGTCACGTATTCCCGTCGGGGTCGTTCGGACCCAGCTGCACTCACGCGTACGTATCTATATTTCATTGGTCGGAGTCATCCGGTGTGGCGAATGACACACTGCGAATTGGGTACATTTCGGGAATCATCTTGCTGGGCGGGGCGTTGGCTCTTCTGCGGGTGAGTGGGAGGGGCCGACGACTCATTGAGCCGGCGACACTTGTTGCCGTTGCTACGCTCGCACCCGTTTTAGCCGCTCTCGTTCAGTTTTTCCATCCGCAAGACGTGATGGCGTTGGGACTCACACTGTTCGCTCTTAGTGGAGCATTGCAGCGACGATGGATGCGTGCGGGGGTGTTCATCGGACTCGCTATCGTGACCCAACAGTACGCACTTCTTGTTTTCGCGTCCCTGTTCTTTGCAATTCCGTCCGACGGACGTTGGCGATACATCGTCAGTGCTGCCTGCGCGGCGGCGATTGTGGATATTCCATTTCTCATCGTGACGACGGGCCGGGCTCTTCGCGCCATTGTCAATGGCTCTGCCCCCTCCTTCGGCGGGACAGTGTTGTGGGAGATGCGGATCCCCCCATTTCCCCTGTACTTCCTCGCGCGGATCCTGCCAATCCTCCTCGCCGGGGCTATTGGCTGGTACGTGCGCCGTAGGGCGGGTGATCGAATACTTCAACCAACGATGCTAATTTCTCTTGCGGGGACATCGTTCGCGGTTCGTCTCGTCTTGGAGGTGAATCTCTGGGGGTATTACTTCATGGCACTCGCAGTTTCGATCGTGCTGCTTGAAGTCGTGCGTGGACGAGTACGCACCGAAGCAGTGGCGTGGCTCTTAACATTGACTCTCGCGTTCAGCCCGATTCCCGGTCCTTATCAGTCCAACGCCAGATTGTGGGATATTTACACTCAGCTCGACCTCGGAAAAATCGTTGTTGGCGCCGCAGCGCTCTACGTCGTTGTCGGTCTGCTTCATCGCCGGATTCACTGGTTCTGGATCGCGTGGGTGGTTTTTACCGCAATCGCCTTCGTCCACCTTCCCGGCATCGACTTCCTACAACATCACGCGTGGCCCCGGTGGCTGTGGCAGGTGTTGTTGGTGCCGAGTGGACTCGCTCTCGTTTCGACTCCACTTGTGACCGCGATCCGTAATCGGACTGTTCCCTCTGACTATCACGTGGGAATCGCGCCAACCGACGTCTCGACCCTCTCCTAACGGTCGTGTAGCGCCGTCTGGTCCCGTGCGAAGAGTTGAAGTCACGGATCCATCAGCGAAACAAGGCGATGGACCCAAGAGTGTGGCGAACGCCTCGCGAGTTGAAGCCGTTGGACGTGCACTCTGCAGATCGCGGGAACGACTTCGTCATAGCACGGGGACTGCATTTGTGAGACGCGACGCTGAAGGTCGGACGTGCGCCTGTCATGAACGTGTCAAACCGCTCTTCAGGGCGAGGCGCGGTGACATACCATCACATATTCCCTGATACAACGGGTTTAACCATTGCGGTTTGCTACACTCGCCAGTACGCTGAGGGCACGGCGAACAAACTGGGGGTGAGCCGTGGCCGACGCAGAGGTGCCGTTGACGCTCGAGTCGGCGTTGCTCGAGAGCAACTTCATGGGCGCGACGGGCACGGCCTTCGTCTTGCGCGACGCCGTTGGGCGGGTCATTGACTGCAACGAGCGCGCCGTGCGGCTCTTCCAATCATCGCGCGAGGATCTGTTGAGCGACGACCCCCTTCGTGTCACCTGGAATCCCGTGCACGAGGACGGCACGCCGTTCGCGCTTGAAGAGCTGCCCTCGGTCACCGCGCTTCGAACTGGTGATCCGGTCCACGGCGTCGTCCAGGGAATCGAGGTCCCGAGCGGCGAGCAACGGTGGTTCACGGTGAACGCCTACCCGGTGATCCGCGACGGCGCCGTGCACGGTGCCCTGCTCGCCTACATCGACGCGACCGAGCGCGTGCGACGCGGCCACGTCGCGACCATGCTGCTCGACCTGCACCGGTTGGATTCCGAGGCCGTCAGCGCTGCCGCGGCCCTGCGACACCTCTGTCTCGCGCTCGTCGCGAGCGGCCAGTTCGCGCTCGTCTGGGTCGGCATCGCGCGTGACCAGCCCGAGGGTCGCGTCGACATCGTGGAGTCCGCCGGTATCGAGGGCTACGTTACCGAGAACATGGTGTCGTGGTCGAGCGCGCAGCCACAGGGCCGCGGCCCGGTCGGCACCGCCTTCGCCACGTCGTCGACGGTCGTAACCAGCGACCTGCTCGCGGTCGCACGGATGTCGGCGTGGCGCGATCGCGTGGTGCGCCACGGCCTGCGTTCGTCGGTCGTCATCCCCTTCAGCCCCGGGGGCGAGCGGGCGGCGCTCGCGGTCTACTCGC
>JAKBCI010000204.1 GCA_021807965.1 Actinomycetes bacterium | reverse complement strand
CGTGCGGCACCTGTGCGAGCTGCGTGGCCATCTCGAAGGGCTCGTCACTCGACGTCGTCGAGCTTGATGCGGCGTCAAACAACGGCGTTGATGACGTGCGCGAAATCACGGCCGGGGCGTGGCACGCCACGCCCGGTCGCTGGAAGGTGTACATCGTCGACGAGGTGCACCAGCTCTCGAAGGCGGCGTCGGCCGCGTTGTTGAAGACGCTCGAAGAGCCGCCGACGCACGTGGTGTTCGTGCTGGCGACGACGGATCCGCACAAGGTGCTGCCGACGATCCGCTCGCGGACTCAACACCTCGAGTTTCGACTCATCGCCGGTGACACGCTGTCGGGCTTGCTGCACGACATTGGCGGTGCGGCTGGCCTCGGGGTCGATGACGCAACGATCGAAGCAGCCGTACGGCTCGGGCGCGGATCGGCGCGTGACGCGCTGAGCGCCCTCGACCAACTGATCGCGACGGGATCGCTCCCCGACACACTGCCGCACTTCGACGACATTTTCGCGGCGCTCGACGCGGGTGACGCGGCCGGCGCAATCGCCGCGGTCGCCGCACTGTCGCGCGACGGGTGGGATGCTGAGCAACTGGCCGAGGGCATCGCCGGCGACGTACGCCAAATGTTCCTGCTCCAAGTCGCTCCAGCGGTGGCCGATGCGGTGGACGGCGACCGTCGCCGTCTGAAGGCGTGGGGCGAGCGCTACGGCCTGGCGCGGACCGTGCGCATACTCGAGACCGTGGGCCGAGCGATGCGCGACATGAAGAGTGCGCCGGACAAGAACGTGGTCTTGGAGGTCGCGCTGGTCCGACTCGCTCGGCCCGACCTCGATCACTCGATCGACGCGCTCGATGAACGCGTGACGCGACTCGAACGTCTGGCGGTCGCGTCGGTCAACGTGGTGGCGCCGCCGCTTCAGCCCATTGGACGGGTGGCCATGGCGTCGCCCCTGGAACCAGAGGTCGTGAGTGCCGACGAGTCGCCCCGCGAATCGGTCGAGTCCGACGTACGGGCGGCCGAGGCGCCCGCTGCCGCGTCGCGCGATTCGGCGGACCTACTCGACCGCTTCGTGTATCGCGTCATACCGCGTACGTCGCGCGCAGCCCAGCTGGTGTTGCGCAGCGCCCACGTCCGCTCGTTCGATGGCACGCGGCTCGTGCTCGCCGTCGCGAGTGAGGAGCTTCGCGAGAATACCGAGCTCATCCAACAGGGACTGCGCGGCGCGCTCGAGCACGAGTTTCACCGACCGGTTGACGTCCTGTGGGAGGTCGACCGGTCACTTCCCGCGACGCCGACCGCCAGTGCGGCGCCCCGACGACCGAGCGCCGCGCCCAGCGCCGCCGATAACGGTGACGACGTGGCGGACACCGACGCCGTCGTGGCGGTCGTCGACTCCGTCGGCGAGCACCTGATTACCGAAATGTTTCCCGGCGCCGAAGAGGTGTCGTGAACTACCCGGCACCCCTGCAGGCCGTCGTCGATGAACTTGGCCGATTCCCTGGGGTCGGGCCGAAGTCGGCCCAGCGCATCGCGTTCTGGCTGCTGCGCCAACCCGCCGAGGATGTCGCTCGACTGGCTCGATCCCTCGACGACGTGAAGACCAAGCTGACGCTCTGCGAACGGTGCTGCAACGTCGCCGAGTCGGGCGGGCTGTGCCCGATCTGTGCGGACCCGCGCCGCGACCAGTCCATCGTCTGCGTGGTGGAGAGCCCTCCCGACGTCGTCGCGGTGGAGCGTTCCGGCGCTTTTCACGGCACCTACCACGTGCTGCACGGCGTACTAAATCCCCTCGACGGCGTGACGCCCGATCGATTGCGGATCCAAGAACTGCTCGCGCGACTTCGCGGGCCCGTGCACGAGGTCATCTTGTGCTTCAACTCCAACGTCGAGGGCGACGCAACGGCCATGTACCTCAGTCGCCTACTCACGGTGCCGGGGCTGGTGGTCTCCCAGCCGGCGAGTGGCCTGCCCGTTGGCGGGGATCTGGAGTTCGCCGATGACCTCACGCTCGGCCGGGCAATCGACGGTCGCCACATCCTGCACTAGCTTGCCCTCATCGAGCACCACGTCGCTCGCGACCTGGCCACTGGCGACCGAGCGTCGCGGTCGGGCAGACTGTCGCCGTGCGCTACCTCACCATTGTGCGACACGCCAAGGCAGTCCCCGCCACGGTCGGTGGTCGTGACGCTGACCGGGCTCTCTCCTCACGGGGCCATGAGCAGTGCGCCACCCTGCGCGCGTGGGCGTCTGATCCGCTGGCCCTGGGCGCGTACGGCCCGACGACGGCGCTGGTGAGTGCGGCCCTTCGCACGCGCGAGACGTTCGAGCGGGCGTTCCTCGGTACGAGCTTCGTCGCGAGCTACGAGTTGAGCGAGCTCATCTACAACGGCCTCCGCGAAGTCACGCCCGAGGACGTCCTTATCGATCTGGCCGCGCTCGACCCCGTGACGACGTCACTGCTCGTGGTCGCCCACAACCCGACGGTGCTCGAACTCGTGCTCGCCCTCGCGACGCACGCCCCCAAGACGCTTCGCCACGGTCGGTACCCTCTCGCCGGTGCCTACGTGCTCGCGTTGCCCGACGATCGACCCATCGGAACCGGTCGATACGACGTCGTCGATCGATTCGTACCCACTGACGAGTAGCGCGGCTACAGGGACCGCAGGATGGCCGCGTCGCCCTGGCCACCGCCACCGCAGAGCGCCACCGCGGCGACGCCGCCACCGCGACGGCGTAGTTCGATCAGCGCGCTGAGGGCGATGCGGGTGCCGGACATGCCAATCGGGTGGCCAAGTGCGATTGCCCCACCATTGACGTTGATCTTGCCCTCGTCCAAGCCGAGGTCATCGGCTGAGGCGAGCCCGACCGCGGCGAACGCCTCGTTGATCTCGTAGAGGTCGAAGCCCCGCGGGTCGAGGCCAGCGCGTTGGGCCGCTTGGGCAATGGCTCGTGAGGGCTGCGTGAGCAACGAGGGGTCCGGCCCCGCCACCTGGCCGTAGGCCACGAGCTCGCCGATGGGTGCGAGACCGAGCTGGGCCGCGCGCTCGGCGGACATGACGAGGACCGCGGCCGCGCCGTCGGAGATCTGTGAAGCGTTACCCGCGGTGATGGTGCCGTCCTTCTCGAAGGCGCCGCGAAGCGTGGCGAGCGACTCAACGGTGGTCTCGGCGCGCACGCCCTCGTCGGTGTCGATGACGAGTGGCTCGCCGCGGCGCTGAGGAACCGAGACGGGGATGATCTCGTCGGCGAACCGGCCGGACTTGATCGCCGCCGCGGCGAGCTCGTGGCTGCGCGCGGAGAATTCATCCTGGCGCGCTCTCGAGATGCGTCCGCCGTTATAGCGCTCCGTAGCGAGTCCCATCGCGCACTGGTCGAAGGCGCACGTCAGTCCATCGAACATCATGGAGTCGACGACGGTCTGGTCCCCGAGGCGATAGCCGGCTCGCGCGTTGGGCAGTAGGTAGGGCGCGTTCGTCATCGATTCCATGCCGCCGGCGACCACGATCTCGGCTTCGCCGGCTCGAATCATGAGGTCGGCGAGGTAGATGGTCTGCAGGCCCGACAGGCAGACCTTGTTAATCGTGGTCGCGTGCACCGTCATCGGCACGCCGGCCTTCACGGCGGCCTGGCGCGCGGTGATCTGGCCCTGGCCGGCCTGAATCACCTGGCCCATCAAGACGGCGTCGATCGTGGCCGGATCGAGTCCGGTGCGATCCAGTACTCCTCTGATCGCG
>JAKBCI010000203.1 GCA_021807965.1 Actinomycetes bacterium | reverse complement strand
GTCGCAAGCGCAAACGCAGGACCACCTGACGAATGGTCTTTCGGGATCGAGCACCGCCGCGATTCGCTCGCGCACCGGCATCTTGTGGCGGCTGCGCAACCGGGCCATGGCCTTTTCGCCGCCGCCGGCGCTGGCTTGATCCAGCAGGCCGTCGATGACGGCCAGCTGCTCGAGCATGTCAATGCGGTTCTGTCGGTAGGCGTCGCCCACGTCGAGTCGTGACACCAGGGCCGGGGCCAGCAGAACGCGCTCCACGGGCCGATACTAGGGCCGACGGGTCAGTGCTCGAGAATGGCGAAACGGTAGGGTGGAGGAGATGCACATCGTTCTGGGTTCCGATCACGCCGGCTACCCCCTGAAGGCCCACCTGATGGCGACGCTCGAGTCGTGGGGCTACGACGTTACCGACGTGGGCACGACCAACGGCGAAGACGCGGTCGACTACCCCGACTTCGCCGCCGCGGTCGGTCGGGCCGTGGCCGACGGCGAAGCCAACCTCGGCGTGGCGGTGTGCGGCACGGGCATCGGCGTCTCGATCGCTGCTAACAAGGTGCCCGGGGTTCGCGCCGCCCTCGTGCACGACGTGACGTCGGCGCACCTCGCGCGCGAGCACAATCACGCCAACGTGCTGTGCTTCGGCGGCCGCGTGACCGGGTTCCTCGTCGCTGACGAAGCGTTGCGCGCCTGGCTCGACGCGGCGCCCGCCGAGGGTCGCCACCTGGGCCGAATTGAGAAGATCGCTGCGCTCGACAGCGTTCGCAAGTGAAGAGAGGCGGCCGTGGAAGCGTCACCGTTCGACGGGTGGATATCCAACGACGACGAGATCGTGTCGCTGCTCGCCCAAGAGTGGCAGCGTCAGACCACGACGGTACAGCTGATCGCGAGTGAGAACTTCGCGTCGCCCGCAGTCATGGCGGCGACCGGATCGGTGCTAACCAACAAGTACGCCGAGGGGTACCCCGGACGGCGCTACTACGGCGGGAACCAGATCGTCGACGAGGTCGAAGATCTCGCGCGACGTCGCGTGAGCGCACTGTTCGGCGCCGAACACGCGAACGTCCAGCCCCACAGCGGCGCCAACGCCAACGTCGCCGTCTACCAGGCGCTCCTCGAGACTGGCGACACCATTCTCGCGATGCGCCTCGATCAGGGCGGGCACCTGACCCACGGTTCGCCGGCCTCGATGACGTCCAAGGCATGGAACTTCGTGTCGTACGGCGTGACCGCGCGTTGCGACGACCCCGCCGAGCCCGGCGAGCTCATCGACTTCGACAACGTGCGCGAGCTCGCCATGACCCACCGACCCAAGCTGATCGTGGCCGGGGCGACGGCCTACGCCCGCCGCATTGATCCCGCGCCGTTCCGCGAGATCGCCGACGAGGTCGGCGCGCTGTTGATGTTCGACTCGGCCCACGTGGCGGGTTTGATCGCCGGCGGCGCACACCCGAATCCCGTGCCCTACGCCGACGTCGTCACGTTCACCACGCACAAGACCTTGCGCGGTCCCCGAGGTGGCACGATTCTCGCGCGAGACGAGTGGGCGAAGAAGATCGACTCGGCGGTCTTTCCCGGCCAACAGGGCGGGCCGCTCGAAAATACCATCGCGGCCAAGGCCGTCGCGTTTCGCGAGGCCGCCCAGCCTTCGTTCGCTACCTACGCCAACCAGATCGTGGCCAACTCCCAGGCTTTCGCCGCAGCCCTGCGCGGCCACGGCTTTCGCCTGGTCTCGGGCGGCACGGACAACCACATGGTGCTCTTAGACCTGCGTGACTTCGACGCCGAGCTGAGCGGGAAAGTTGCCCAAGAGGTGCTCGATCGCGCGGGTATCACGACGAATCGAAACACGATCCCGAATGACCCCCGCAGTGCCTTTATTACCTCGGGACTACGAGTGGGCACCGCGGCGCAGACGACCGCGGGCATGCGCGAAGGCGAGTTTCGTCTCATCGCCGACCTCATGGCTCGAGCGCTGCGCGGACGTTCGGATGACGCCGTCATCGAAACGGTGCGCGCCGAGGTCGCCGAGCTCTGTTCGGGATTCAATCCGTACGCCAACTTCGTGAAGTAGCCCGTGCGCAACATCCTCGCCTACGCCGTCGTCGCGTTCGTCGGGGCGACGGTGACCCTGCTCGTGAATCGTCCGGCGCGAACCATCGCGCTACGGGTTGGCTACACGGCCCTGCCCGACGAGCGCAAGGTCCATCAGACGGCCACGCCCTACGGCGGTGGGGCGGCGATGCTCATCGGCTTCTGTGTCGCGCTCGCGGTGTCGAACGTCATTCCCGAGCTGCGCATGGTCATCGCCTCGTCCCACGAGATGTTCGGGGTGGTCGTCGCGTCCGGCGTGATCTTCGTCGTCGGGGTCGTGGACGACTTTCGTGAGATGAGCGCCCCGGCGAAGGTGGCGGGTCAGTTTCTGGCGGCGTCGGTGCTCTACTTCAGTGGCGCCACGATGTACCAGCTGAAGCTGCCCTTCGCGGGCTTCGTCGTGCTCGGACCGTCGATCTTGCCGGTCATCACCGCGGTGTGGGTCTTCGCGATCTCCAACGCGATCAACCTCATTGACGGCCTCGACGGACTCGCGGGCGGCATCGTCGCGATCGCCTCGGGCACCCTGTGCATCTACGGTCTGCGACTAGAGGACTTGGGGCTCTTACCCGTCACCAACGTCGGACCCCTCATCGCCGCACTGACGTTCGGCGTCTGCGTCGGTTTTCTGCGCGACAACTTCTATCCGGCCAAGCTCTTCATGGGCGACGCGGGCGCCCTGATGCTCGGCCTGCTGATGTCGGCGTCGACGATGGTGATCGGTGGGCGTACGCCGCCGGCGAGCGGCGTTACGTTCTTCTTCTTCGCGCCGCTACTCATCCCCGTCTTCATTCTCGGCGTTCCCCTCGTCGACGCGACGTGGGCCTTCGTGCGGCGAACCGCGTCGGGCCAGGGCTTCCACACGCCGGACAAGAACCACATCCACCACCGGTTGATGCGACTCGGCCACGGCCACCGGCGCACGGTGATCATCCTCTGGCTCTGGACGGCGCTGCTCTGTGGCTTCGTGCTGTTCCCGCTCTTCGAGCCCCGCGTCAACGTGTTCATCCCCTTTGGTGTCGCGCTGCTCGTGATCGGGCTCATCACCTGGTTCAGTCCGCTCCTCGCTCGTTGGACGGGACGCGTTGAGCCGAGAGTCGATGAGCCGGTTCGCTGATGAACGAGCGACCCGACGCCAGCGGGGTACCCCCCGAACCCCCCGCCGGCGACCCTGACCAGCGTGAAGACGAGTCCGACGGGACCTGGATCGGCCTCGGCGCCTTCGCTGCGCTGGGCACGACTATCGCGATCACCGAGGCCGTCGGCGTGGTGCTCGGCCTGTGGGCCGACCACTCGTGGGGCACCTCACCGTGGGGCCTCATTTTCGGGATAGTGTTGGGGACGGTCGCCGCCGTGGTGAGCGTAGTGAAGCAAGTCCGGCGTTTCCTCTAGAAACCATTTGCCCGTGCTTGAGAACCTACCCACGAATACGCTGCCGCGCCTCTTGAGGCGCACGACCGTCTCCGCGCTGGCGGCGGGACTCGTGGGCTTCGCGGTGGCGCTGTTCGTCGCCCCGCCGCTCGGGGCTATCGGCGTCGCGATGGGCGTGGGACTCGCGGTCGTCAACTTGCGCTTTCTCGATCGCCAGGCGGCGCGCGTGGAACTTCGCGGCCAGCAGAGCACCAAGGCGGTGCGACGCCAACTCGGCGGCAAGACGAGCGCCCGGCTGGCGATCGTCACCGTCGCGGTCCTCGCGCTCGTTTGGCTAAACGCCCCCCTGGGAA
>JAKBCI010000202.1 GCA_021807965.1 Actinomycetes bacterium | reverse complement strand
AATGTCATGTTGATCTAACTGCTGGACGAAGCCAGGTTGGTCAACTCGCGTTGCTAACAGTGTGGAATGCCACCGCGACGTTTACCATATGTGTTACCATATGCTTCATGGGAAGACGTGAAGTACTTGTGCAGATGGATGACGACCTGGTCTCACGACTCGATCACTTAGCGGCCAAGAAGGGAACTAACCGTTCTGAACTCATCCGACGTGGCGCCATAGCTGTCTTAGATGCTGAAGACCTCCGTCAGGCGGATCTTCAACTTCAAGCTGCGTACCGACGTACGCCACAGGATCCGGCCATCGTCGCATCCGCCGCTCGACTAGCGGCGGAGACCTCTCCAGAATGGTAATCCGGGGCGATGTGGTGTGGGCCGATCTGGGTTTTCCCGCCGGACGTCGCCCAGTCTGTGTGTTAACGCGTGACGCGGCTATTGGCGTGCTGTCTTCCGTAACTTGCGCCCCCATCACTCGAACCGTTCGTGGGATTCGCTCCGAGATCGAAGTGGGGACTGACGAAGGGCTGCCTGAAGTCAGCGTCATCAATTGCGACAACGTTGTAACGATACCCAAGTCCGCCCTTACGGAGAAACCAGTCGGGCACCTCAACGATGAAAAACGCTCGTCGCTCGATCGAGCGCTGCGCTACGCACTCGACATTCAGTACTGAGTCGGCGCTGCTTCACCCTCGAGCACGACTTTTTCGCATCCAACCGAAGGCGACATCCACGCGACAGTTAGCGTTTCTTCTTCAGTGGGCGCTACAGGACTCGAACCTGTGACCTCAGCCGTGTGAAGGCTGCGCTCTAACCAACTGAGCTAAGCGCCCGGACGCTCCATGCTACTGCCTAAATCAGTTCCATCGATTCAGGAATGCGCTGCGTTGTATCCTGCACCTGTGCCTGACTCAGTCGAGACCTCACCGCCGCGCCGGCCGCGGCGTCCATCCGCTGTCCCTCGGAGCGTGATCCTGGGTCTGGACGCGCTCGAGCAGAAGGTTGGCTACGTCGGTGGTTTCGTCGCCGGAGCGCTCGCTGCGATCATTGTCCCGCACCTCTTCAAGAACACGCTCGTCACCGACACCGCGAAGCCGACGGCGACCAAGACCTGTCCGACGAACTACCACCTCGTACACAGCGTCTGTCAGTACACACATCTCACGCACCCAGTGGACTGGCTCCCCCAGTTCCTCGAGATCGTCATCCTCGGCGCCGCGGTGGCGTTCTTTGCCTACCGACGCAAGCGCGCCGGCGTCGCGGCCGCGGCGCTCATCATGGGTCTCGCCCTCGGCGTCGCCGGTCTGCCGTTCCTGCTACTGGGCGGTTGGCTCGTCGTTCGCGCCTTCCGACTGCAGAAATACGGTGACGCATCCTTCTCCGGCTCATCGAAGCGTGCCCGAGCGATGGCCCAGGAGCGTAAGGCCGCACGGGCTCAAGGTTCACGCACAGCCAAGGGCGGTGGACCCAAGGGCGAGGGACCCGCGCGCGACCAGCCGGCCGCGTCCAAGCGCTACACCCCCAAGCAGCGACCCCGTCGCCGATAGTCCATGGCCGAACTCGGACTCGACTACCCAACGGCGTGGGGAAGGCGTTATCGCACCAGATTCGCGCGTGAGTGCATCCACCGATTCTTCCTGGGACCCTACGTGCGCTACATGTCGACCCTCGAGACCCGTGGTGTCGAGAACATCGTCGGCGCCGGCCCGTTCATCTTCGTCGCCAACCACACGAGCAACCTCGACACCCCACTGGTCTTGAGCGCGTTGCCCGCCACGATCCGGCGGCGGACCGTGGTCGCCGCCGCCATGGACAGCTTCTTCATGGACCGGCGAACCGCCTTCAAGACGGTGCTCGTCTTCAACGCGATCCCCATCGATCGTCAACGCGTCAATCGTCGCAGCGCCCAGCAGGCGCTCGAGCTCGTTGAGGACCGCTGGAACCTGCTCATCTATCCCGAAGGCGGCCGTACGCCCGACGGTGCGATCCAGGAGTTCAAGGGTGGTGCGGCGTACCTGGCCGAGCGCGCCCGGGCCACCGTCATCCCCACGTACGTGCACGAAGCCGGACTGCTACGCGGTCCGAAGTATGCCAAAGCGCCCCGGTTCGTCAACGCGCCTAATCGCCGCCGCCATCACGTCGTCGTCGCGTTCGGCAGCCCGATCACCTGTGGCCAAGACGAGACGATTCGCCGCTTCGGGGCCCGGATCGAAGACGCCGTCGTGCAACTCGGTCAGGCCGTGAGCGGCGACCCCGACCTCGGCGTCAACCGGTCGAGCGAGACGTGAGCGCGCGACACCGCGCTTCGTAGAGGCGGTCGGCGACCGACTCGAGCGGCGCCAGTTCGCGCCCGCCCAGCGCCTCACTGAGTACCGCGTCGGCGAGCCAGGGATTCAGTGCGAGCACCGGTCCGTGGGCATAGGTCGCCCACACCCGTCCGGCGCGGAAGCCGTCGACGACCCCGTCATTGCCCCGCCCGCGCACCACCGTGGCGAAGGGCTCGACGCCTGGCCCGATCCTCGTCTCGCCGCCGTGGTTCTCAAAGCCCACCATCATCGTGCCCTCGACCATCGTCACGAGGTCACCGACCGCACGCACCGGCGCGCGCGTCGTCACCGCGTCCACGAGCCCGAGTCCGACGTACTGGTCGTCGCCCTGGACACTGAAGCTCGACCCGAGCATCTGCAAACCGGCGCACACGGCGAACACCATCGCGCCGTCGTCCACGCGACTCGACAAGCCGGCTGCCGCCAGCAGTGCGACCGCGAGACGCTGGGGGCCGTCCTCGCCACCGCCCAACAGGTAGACGCCGCCAGTCGGAAGTTCACCGTCCATGCCCGCACGCACGAGCTCGACGTCGATGCCGCGTCGTCGGGCGCGCTCGGCGAGTACGAGACCGTTGCCACCGTCCCCGTAGGTGCCCAAGAGCTCGGGGTACACCTGCACGATGCTCAGCACGGCCGTGACTCCTTGAGCAGGTCGCTGAAGGCGGTGTAGTTCGCAATGACGTCGACGACGCGGTCCTCGACGGCCGGTCGGCCCTCGTCCACGTGCGCCTCGACACCGGCGTACCAGAGCCGCGTGGCGAGGTCGAGGCGACGTTCCCCGAGACAGCGCACCCGCCGGCCACGCAGCACCTCAAACGGGACGTCGTAGAGCCACGACGGATCGTGGCCGTCGGCCACCCGCGCGTTGATCGAGATCCAGACGTCGTGGACGTCACCGAGACCCTCGAGCATCGCCGCGAAGCCGGCGGGATTCTTCGCCAGGAGCAGGCGAACGACCTGACCGTCGACGCGCCGCAGTCCATAGCGCCCGGCCACTTCCCCGACCGAGGACATCCGCGACGCCGCGCGACCAAGGTCGACGTTGATCGCGTCGAGCGCCGTCAGCGCCATCAGGGCATTGCCGCGATTGAACACGCCCGGCAGCTCTAGCGCGAGCGGGACACGCTTGGACCCGACCACCGCGACGTCGCCGTCGAGGTAGGAACTCACCGAGGGCTGGGCGAGTCCACAGGTGCACCACCACCGGTCATCGGTGCGAAGCAGCGGCTCGGTGCAACGAGGACAGGACATCGTGTCGGCCGTCCACGACGTCGGGGTCGCACACCAGTGGACGTTGCTCGCCTCGTTCGCGGCGTAGACCACGAGGGGGTCCAGCGCGTTGGCGACGATGACGGCGTCCTCGGCCAACGCCTTGGCCAAGAAGTTGCGCCACCGGTCGGCGATCTGGCGGACCTCGCTCGCGCGATCGAGCTGGTCCCGCGAGAGATTGAGCAGCACGATGACCGCGGGACTGGTCGCCTCGAGCGTCGCGCCCAG
>JAKBCI010000201.1 GCA_021807965.1 Actinomycetes bacterium | reverse complement strand
CACTCGTGGGCATGCTCGTACTGGCCGCGGGTATTGTCGTTTTTCGAATCTCCGTTCCCTCGAGTCAGGCGATGACGCTCCTAGGCTCGGGCCTGACGGGGCTCGGCCTAGGGGCCACGGTGGCGCCCGCGCTGTTCGTCGCGGGATTCTCCCTCCCCTCGGCCAACCTTCAGCGAGTGTTCGCCATCGTCGAACTCTTCCGAGCGGTCGCCGCATTCATGGTCGCGCCAATTTTTATCCACTTCGCCGCCGCCACGGGTGGGGGACTCGATGCCGGTACGGCAATCGCGCTATGGATCGGACTGGGACTTGCCCTCGGTGGCGCGGTCATCGGCGTCGTCATCTATATGGTGAGTGGCGCGCATCCCCAGGCGCCCGATCTGGACCGCTTCCTCTCGGGTGTCGATCCCGCGTGGGAGTCACCACCCTTGTTCGCGAAGTTGCGCCGCAGTCCACCGGAAGAGAAATCGCTAGTTATGGCTGGCGCTCGAGAGGATGCCAGTGACTGACGTGACGAATGGTGAGTTCGACGCGAGGGGAGAGAAGAGGTGGACGACTCCGATACTCTTCGCCTACGACGGCTCCGCGCTCGCCGCACTGGCCATCGAGCGAGCGGGCCAAGAACTCGCGACCAGCCGCGATGCGCTCGTCCTGTGCGTGTGGCAACCCGCCGACGTCGGATTCGAACCCGTCACGTCCCGCCATTTCGACGTGGGCGCCGCGAACGAGGTCCGTCGGGCGGCCGAAGAGACCGCAGACTTCGGTGCCGCCTTGGCCCGAGACGCTGGTTTTCGCGCCCACGGTCTCGCCACTGAGGCCGCACCAACGTGGAAAGGGATTGTTCTCGTCGCTCAAACACATCAGATAGGCGTGATCGTATTAGGCGCTCACCGACGCACTGGTCTCGTCGGGCACCTCCTGGGCAGTGTCACCACCGCCGTCCTCTCGCACGCCGATTGTTCAGTGTTCGTGGTGCACGAGCAATCCAGGTCAACTTCGCAAGTTGCTCCCTAATTCGTGACGCTGCGTCGGACGCGAGTTGTGACCACGACCAAGCATCCTCGCAGAGGTAGCCTTCACGAATGGCCTTTGACGCGATGCGTCACTCCTCCTCGTCCGAGGTCACACGACTCATCATTCGACGCGATCCCCTGCACCCCGGAGCCCAGCGCAACCTCTTTCCCTCTCACGGGATTCGCTACTGGGGTTTCTACACCGACCAAGCGGGTGACCCGGTGGACTTAAACGTCACCATGAGGGACCGAGCCCACGTCGAGGGCCACCTCCAACGCCTCAAGGAGTTCGGACTCAACCAGTTCCCCTTCACCAACTTCGAGGCCAGCGCCAACTGGCTCATGATGGTCGCCCTGGCGGGTGACCTCGTGCGCTGTTTCCAGTTGCTGTTTCTCACGGGACCCTGGAAAGAGGCGCGACCCAAGTCCCTGCGCTGGGGGATCTTTCGCGTCCCGGGTCGTCCGGTCTATCGCTCACAGCGACGGATCGTGCGTCTCTTCAAGGGCTGGCGGACGGCTGACGTGCCACTGGGCGCCTACCAACGCATCGCCCTTCTCACTTGAGCGAATCATCTCCCCATTGGAGCGGCCCATGGGGACCAGCACCGTCTGACCACGGTTCTCGAGTCAATCTGCATGGTCGAGAACTGCATCTTGAGATTGACGCGATGAACGTCGTTTTTGGTTGATACGGTTTCAGCCCACGAACTCATTCACGACTCGTGGGACCTCAACTGCCTGGAGATGAACGCGAGGGTTCTCGGCACCAACCACTGAGAGTACCGCGGCCGAGGCCGATCGAGTTGTTTATCGCTCCACCGGCATGGCTTCGTAGTCGGGCGTGAGTTCGACCCAGCGGCTACGCCAGTTGGGTGAGGCGCGCGTCGCCGACCAGTCGTCTGGGTGCACGGAGCGGTTGAACTTGAGCGAGCGCCCGAGGTCCTCCAGGTGCACTTGCCAGCCGGCGCCGTGAAAATGGAGCTTGTCGACCGGCAGGCCACGCTCCTCTACGACCAGTCGGGTCTGGGACCTCTCCTCGGTGAACCACGCCTCGAGGTGAGCCTCGTCCTCGGTTCCCGGCTCCATGGTGAGTAGAAGGTGGTGCGGCGCGTCGCAAATCTCGACCCTTGCCGGGCCGGTCCACGTGCTCGTAAAAGTCAATTCAACGGTGCCGCCGACTTTCAGATCGCCCGAAACCTTCGCGAGCCAGCGCGCAAGCCGCTCCGGCGACGTACACGCCTCCCACAGGTCACGTATATCGGTATCATAGAGTTCCTCCATACGCACTGCTCCGCGTATCTGGTCGAGTGCGCGCATCGTGCCGATGGTCTTCATCTCATCGCCTTCCTTCCACGCTTGACCTCGGTGTGCAGCGCGTCGAGTCGATGGCGCCACAAAACTCGGTAAGCCTCCAACCACTCGTCGACCTCAATCAGGGCCTCCGGACGTAGACGGTAGATCCGACGCTGGGCGTCCTGGCGAACGTCGACCAGCCCGGCCTGGCGTAGGACTCGGAGGTGTCGCGAAACACCCGGGCGAGCGATCGGCAGCGCCTCGGCGAGCTCCCCTGCCGTGGCCTCGTGGTCGCGCAGGATCTCGAGCACCTTACGGCGATTGAGGTCGGTCAGTGCGTGCATAACTGCGTCCACGCCTCACAGTGTAACGGGCTTGATACGTACCTAATCAGTTACTTAAGCATTTCTATATCCACGGGTGGTCGAGACTCTGCGAGGCCAAACATCGAAGTCCTGGACGTGACCAGGCAGGATCCGAGCAGCGATCCTGCCCACGACCCGTGGCGCTCGGTATCCTCTATTTACCGGTCCCGCGAGTCGTTCTGGCATACTGAAATCTCTCGTGGGCATCGAAATCAGTGGAGTGAAAAGTGAGTAGCGACAAAGAAACCACCATCGAGGGGTCGTTGCACTCGACTGGGGGCTTCGGCGTTGTCCGCATGAAGGGTCGCTACGCGACCGATATCGAAGATTTGTGGTCGGCGATCACGGAACCGCAGCGCCTCGTGCGCTGGTACGGGAAAGTCGAGGGTGACTTTCGTGTTGGCGGCGAGTTCACGGAATACGTCTCCGGCAGCCAGAACGAGGGGCGAGGCCGGATCGAGGTGTGTGATCCACCGAGAAAGTTGCGGGTGTCCACAACGGCCAACGGCGGTCCGGAGCGGTGCTCCACTGCGGATCTGGTCGCTGAGGGCGACCACACGATTCTCACGATTGAGGTGCACGGAATGTCCCTGGAGGGTCTCTACGCCTTCGGGGGTGGGTGGCAGTTGCACGCGGAGGATCTTGCGACCTATCTCGCGGGACATGATGTCGTGGATTTTGGTGCTGCGTGGCTCACCCGATGGGAAGAGCTCGACCCGTCCTATCTCGAGATGGTGGTCGAACCTCTTGAGTATTGACGTCGGCCGCCGTCGACTTCTGGTGCGATCCCGCAGTGATGGGCCCGCGCTACCTCCACTCCCCGCCCCAAATCGCAATTGGTTCTTGGCCGGAGTTGAAACGAGTGTCTCAAAACGCTCGAACGAACCGAAATTGGAGGGACGCGCAGTGGCCCTGGAAAGAGGTTGTAAATTCGACAAACCAGACCGTGAATCGTTCCAGCGTCTCGCATCGTCACGTTCCGTTCTTATTCGGACTGGTAGTGGACCTTGGGTCACACAGTAAGAACCGAGATCGGGCAACTACCGATTCAAGAATCTACGTGTCACGCTCAGTTGAAGCAATCCGACCGACCCGAAAGTGATCAATCGCTCAGCGTGCCCTCACGCCCTGGCCATCCGCGACGACGGCGGCGGTATCGATCGACCACTC
>JAKBCI010000200.1 GCA_021807965.1 Actinomycetes bacterium | reverse complement strand
ACGCTGACGTGGTCACCGCCGACGTGCACGCGTACCACTGGTAGGCCGTCGTGTAGGTCGTCTGGGAGTAGACACTGCTCACCGCACTCAGCGTCGAGCCGACGGTCGCCGTGCCGGTGACCGAGATCGACGTGATCGACAGGGTAGCGACGAGCGCCGCGGTCGTCGAGGCCGAGTAGACGCTCAGGTTCCCACCGGTCACGCCGTTGCTGCCGTTCACCACCGCGACGAAGTACTTCCCGACGTAGGCGCCGTTAGGCACGTAGGACGCGCCCGTCGCACCGGGGATCACGAAGCACGTGCTCGGCAGGCTGGCGAAGGTCCCGGGGTTGGCCACGATCGTCGTGCAGTAGTACCACTGGTAGCTAAAGGTCGGCGCGGGAACGCCCTGCCAGATGCCGTTCGAGACCGAGAGCGTGGAGGCCGTGGTGACCGAGGCGGGCGACGGGGTCACCGAGACCGACGGGTAGGCCGTCACGACCAGGTTCTGGGGAACGAGCTGGGTACCGTTCGAGTACAGGGTGCTCGTGCCGAGTAGCACGCCGCTCGCGTTGTAGTTCGACGCCGTCGCGACCACGACCGCGTACGGGTAGGACGCGCTGTAGGTCGTCGGTGCGAACGTCGGTCCCGTCGCGAGCACGGTGCCGTTGACCGAGCCGCAGCCGGCCACCGACGCACGGTTCGCGACCGAACTCGAGCACATGTACCACTGGTAGGTGACCGAGGGCGCGGGCTCAGCAGTCCAGGTCGCGTTCGCCGTGAAGGGTGCGGCGAGTGAGCCGCTGCCGGTCACGGTGACGCTCCCGTTGGTCGGCGGAGCGTACGTAAGCACGGCGTTGGCCGAGCCCGAATTGACCCACACCGTTCCGGCGAGCGTCGTCACCGAGGCGACGACGACGAGGCCGCCACCCGAGGAGTTCGCGACGTCACCGGCCGTGATCGAGTGGGTCGCCGAGTTGGTGCTCGTCGCCGACAAGTGACAGTACGCGGTCAGGCTGAGAGCCGCCTGCGACGCGACGGGCACCGAACTCGCGCTCTGGGCCTGCGTGCTGCAGTCGTACCACGAGTACGCGTACGACGAGGACGTCGGCGCGGGCACGCCGTTGAAGTTGGCCGGCGTCGCGGTCGCGAGACCGTTGCTACCCACGCTCACCGAGATGGTGCCCTGGTTCGAGGTCGACGGGCCGGTCAGCGCGACGGTGGTCGCCGTGACGTAGCTCGACGAGCCGATGCCGTTACTCGCCGTCACGACGGCGAGCAGGTACTTGCCGCTAAGGGCCGTGCTGTTGGGCGCGTTGACGGGCACCGTGTAGGTGGAGCTGAAGGCCGAGAGCGACGTGCAGTCCGTCGCGTACGTGCCGCTCAAGGTCGCGGTCGCCTGGGCTTGGCCACTGAGTGACGCGCTGCAGTAGTACCACGCGTAGGTGAAGGTGGTGGGAATCGGCGCGCCCGACCAGGTCCCCGTGTTGGCGCTGAGGGTGCTACCCACGGCCGCCGTTCCCGTGACCGACGGCGCCACGCCGACGACCGGGGCGCTGCCGGTGAAGACGCCGCTCGCCGCCGAGTAGGCGACGTAGGAGGAAACCACCCCGTTGTTCGCGGCCACGCCCATCACCACGCTGTCGTTCTGATCTGCGGCGGTGAAGGTGTAGGACGGCATCGGCGATGGGGTGAGCGTGCTGTAGGACGTTGGCCCAGCGATCACCGTCGTGCACGACGAAGACTGCGTCGTCGTCGGACTCGCGGGACCGGCCCCCACGCAGCGGTACCAGGTCACCGTGAACGACGTGGGATTGGGCGAGCCGCTCCAAGTTCCCAGGCTTGTCGCGATGGCCTGGGTGGGCGTCGTCGAGAGCGTCGGGTACGTGCTCGCGCTCGCGGCCGTCGCAACGATCGGTCCGACCGACGTAGCAAAGAGGCTGGCCGAACCCGCGGCGTTCGTCACCGTGACCATGACCGAGACGTACTGTCCGGCGTCACTCGCGGCGAAGGTGTACGTCGAACCGGTGCCGTTGGTCGTAATCGCGGTGCAGCCCGACGGTACCGTCGTTGCGTCAGCGGCCACCGCGGACGTGCAGTCGTACCACTGGTAGGTCGCGGTGTAGTTGTAAAGGTTGGCAAAGCCGTCGTTCAAATTGGGCGCGTAGGTCGCAGTCCCCGCGTTCAGGGATCCCGTACCGACGAACATGTTCGGACTGGCCAATACCGCGGGGGCCGGCTCAGTCACGAGCGCGGTCGAGGCGGCGACGGCGTAGGTCGTCGAGGGAGCGAGGACCGCGGTCGCGGTTACGTAGTAGCCGTAGTCACCGGCACCGAGCGTGATCGTCGAACTGTTCGAACTCGCCGCGCTGGCGGTGCAGTTGGTCGGTGGCGTAGACGCAATGTAGCCCGCCGCCACCGGTGCCGTGCAGTCGTACCACGCGTACGTCGGTGACCCGCTGGGCGTCGGCGTAGCGGTGAGCTGCTGGCCGGCTGACGCCGTGCCGCCGATCGACACCGTCTCTGCGGTTGCCGTGACCGACGCCGACTGCCAGTACGACGGCGTCGTGTCGGTGGCGACCACCGTGATGTACGGACCGCTCGACACGTCGGCGGCGGTCACCTTGTGGGTCGCGCCGGTCGCCATCGTCGCCGACGCCGTACACGAGCCCGATCCCGATGCGGTTGGCGATCCCGACGCCAACGTGTTCGAGGCAGTCGACGTGGTGCAGTCGAACCACGCGTACGTCGTGGACGTGCCGCCCGCGGAACTCGCGGTCAGCGTTTGGCCAACACCGGGTACGCCCGAGATGGAAGCCCCGGTCAGGCCGGCCGAGGCGACCCCGGCCAGTCCGACGACCGAGAGGGAGACGGCGGCGAGCACCGAGAGAGCTGTGGCCCCGAGACGACGGGGCAGCGAGCGGTACGACATAGACGACCTCCGGTATTTGATGACTACTACTGGTCTATCACTCTTACGCAATTGAAACCCTTCTGAAGCGCGAACATCACCAATTCGTAACGAGATTCACCGGACTTTCTAAGGCAACCGGCCAGTCGGACGAGCTGATACGCCGCGGCGAGTGCGCGGCGATTCTCCACGTTCGCGCACGGCTCATCATCCGGTACGCTGCGAACGTGAACGGGGTCATCGCGCTCGTGGGCTCGGGCGAGACCGCCCCGGGGATGGTGAAGGTCCACCGGTCACTGCTTTCGCGCTACGAGAACCCGGTCGCGATCAACCTCGACTCCTCCTACGGTTTCCAAGAGAACGTCCCCCAGATGACGGCAAAGCTCGTGGAGTTCTTTGCGACCTCGCTCGCCACGACCCTCGAACCGGTGTCACTCGCCAGCTACGAGCGCGCGACGCCCCTCGAGCGCACCCTCGCCAAGGGCCGCGTGCGCGAGGCCGACTACGTCTTCGCCGGCCCGGGCAGTCCCAGCTACGCCCTCGCCCAGTGGCGCCCCCTCGAGGTCGTCGAGGACTTCGCGACGGCCCTCGAGCGCGGCGCGACCCTCGCGTTCGCGTCGGCGGCGACCCTGACCCTCGGTCGCTTCAGCGCCCCGATCTACGAGGTCTACAAGGCCGGCGCCGACCCCTACTGGCTCGATGGGCTCGACCTGCTCGGCCGGTACGGACTGGTCTGTGCGGTCATCCCGCACTACGACAACGCCGAGGGCCGCGACTACGACACGAGCCGCTGCTACCTCGGCGAGCGGCGCCTCGGCCGCCGACAGGCCGAGCTGCCCGAAGACGCCGCGATCCTCGGGATCGACGAGCACACGGCCCTCGTGCTCGATCTCGGCGACGACACCGCGCGCGTCGTGGGCCGCGGCCACGCCTACTGGCGCCGCGGCGACG
>JAKBCI010000199.1 GCA_021807965.1 Actinomycetes bacterium | reverse complement strand
TGGACGTGCCGCCGCCGATGGTGAGGGCCTGGGCGTAGAGAAAGCCGAAGTACCACGAGGCGCCGTCCTCGCCACCGACGCCCCCGGGTCCGTGGTTGGCCAGCTGCCCCGCGGTTCCGGCCAGGTGGTGGGCAAGTCCCATGACTTCTTGTCCATGGTCGTCGGCCAGGGCCTTGCGCACGCTGGCCTCGGGTCCCGGCTCGCGGCCGGCGACGGCCGCGCTGAGCAGTCGCAGGCGCAGGTACCGCAGGATCTCTCCGTGCACCCAGCACTGCACCAGGGCGTCGCGGTCGAGCTCGTCGTGGGCGACGTGGTGATCGCGTACGTAGGACACGAGGTCGTCGGCGGTCGGGCCGCGGCCCCACAGGGCGCCCTCGCCCGACAGCGAGACGCGTTCGTTGGCGAGGGTGACCTTCGCGAGGCGCCATCCGTCGTTGACGGCGCCAACCAGGTGGTCGGCCGGCAGGCGCACCTCGTCGAGGAAGACCTCGTTGAAGGCGTGGTCGCCGGTCATGTCCACCAGCGGCCGGATGGTCACCCCCGGGGCGCGCATCGGGCAGACGAAGTAACTGATGCCCCGTTGGGGGGCGCCCTCGGTGGACGTGCGCGCGAGGAGGATCCCCCAGGTGGCCAGGTGGGCGTAGCTCGTCCAGACCTTCTGTCCCGTGATCACCCACTCGTCACCGTCGCGTCGCGCCGACGTCGCGAGCGCGGCGAGGTCACTGCCCGCGTCGGGTTCGCTGAAGAGCTGGCACCAGAGCTCGTCGCCGCTCAAGAGGCGAGGCAGCCATCGCTGGTGCTGCTCGGGCGTGCCTGCGTAGAGCAGGGTTGGCCCGGCCCAGCCGATGCCGATGGGGTTGACCGGCCGGTGCACGCCGGCCCGGCTGAGCTCGTCGTCGATGAGCAGCTGGTAGGCGGCGTCAGCGCCCCGGCCCCACGGCGCCGGCCACTGCGGTGCGACCAGCCCGGCGCGCGCGAGCTCGTCGCCGGTGGGCTGTGGATGCTCGGCCAGCCACGTTCGGACCTCAGCCCGGCGCGGGTCGAGCTCGTCGATCAGGCCGCTCGGCGGCGCCGTCGTGACTGGCGCGAGCAGACCGCGACCCGTGGCAACTCGGTCGTTCGCCATCGTCCTCCTCGTCACCACGGTATCGCGCGGGGCCTCGCCTCAACTACCGTGCGAGGTGGGAGGGGTATGGAGCGGTCGATCGAGCGGAAGGGTGCGAGCGAGGCGACGGTGCGTCGGAATCGGGCGGTGGCGGCGTCGATGGCGACCGACGACGACCGGGCCCTCGCCGAGCGGGGCTTTCTCGCGCCGCCGCGCGCGGCGCGCGTCGACGGCGGGCTCGGCGGGGTCGTGTGGGACCTCGACGCGTACGCCTTCCTCGACGACCCGGCGCTCGCGGCGTCCCCGGCAACGGTGAACCCGAGCCTGTGGCGCCAAGCCCGGCTCAACAACGTCGCCGGGCTCTTCGAGGTGACTCGTGGCGTCTACCAGGTACGGGGTCTCGATCTGGCGAACGTTACCTTCGTCGAGGGCGAGACGGGCTGGGTGGTCATCGACCCACTGACCGCCAGCGAGACGGCCGGCGCCGCCCTCGCCCTCGTGAACGAGCATCTCGGTTGGCGCCCAGTTCGCGCCGTGCTCTACACCCACAGCCACGTCGACCACTACGGCGGCGTGCGCGGCGTGCTTGACGAAGCGGCATTCTCGCGCGGCGAGTTCCCGATCGTCGCGCCAGCCGGATTCGTCGACGCGGTCGTCGGCGAGCAGGTCATCGCTGGTCCGGCCATGCTGCGCCGGGCCACCTACATGTACGGCGTGCTGCTCGCCCGCGACCCCCGGGGCCACGTCGACAGTGGTCTGGGCAAGGGAATCCCGTCGCTGCCCTCGACCTCGCTCGTCGCCCCCACCCTCGAGATCACCGAGACCGGCCAAACCATCGTGCTCGACGGCGTGCGGCTCGTCTTTCACCTCACGCCGGGCACCGAGGCGCCGGCCGAGATGAACATCGCCTTGCCCGATCATCGGGCGCTCTGCGTCGCGGAGAACTGCACCGCGACCCAGCACAACCTCTATACGTTGCGCGGCGCGACGGTGCGCGACGCGCTGCAGTGGAGCAAGTACATCGACGAGGCGATCGTTCGATTCACCGACGACGTCGACGTCGTGTTCGCGAGCCACCACTGGCCGCGCTGGGGCCGCGACGCCATCGTCGCGTACCTCGCGAGCCAGCGCGACGCCTACCGGTACCTGCACGATCAGACCATGCGCCTTGCCAATCACGGCTTGACCATGACCGAGATCGCGGAGCGGGTCTCGCTGCCGAGCGCCCTGCGCGACGAGTTCTTCAATCGCGAGTACTACGGCACGGTGTCACACAACACCAAGGCCGTCTATCAGCGCTACCTCGGCTGGTTCGACGCCAACCCGGCGCACCTGTGGCCCCACCCTCCCGTTGCCGCGGCCGAGCGTTACGTCGCCTACATGGGCGGTGCCGACGCGGTCCTCGCGCGAGCCGAGACCGCCATGGCCGAGGGCGACTACCGGTGGGTCGTCGAAGTCGTCAACCACGTGATCTTCGCCGAGCCGAGCAACGAGGCCGCCCGGCTCCTGCAAGCCGACGCGCTCGAGCAGCTGGGCTACCAAGCCGAGTCCGGTCCCTGGCGCGACTTCTATCTCACGGGCGCCCTTGAGTTGCGGGCCAACGGAACCCCGCTGCGCGGCGTTCGCGCGGCGGCGCTCGGTCCGGCCATGATCGAGGCGCTCACTCTCGAACGGCTCTTTGACGTGCTCGGGGTCCGTCTCGACGGGCCGGCCACGTCGTCGGCGAACTGGCGCTTCGCCATCGACTTCGCCGATATCGGCGAGACGTGGACCGTGACCGTCGCCCACGGCGTCCTGCACGCGCGCGCCGGCCAGCCCGCCGGAGCCGTCGCGGCGACGTTGCGCACCGACGCGGCGAGCTTCGCCCGGTTCGCGGCCGGCTCAGCGTCCCTCGACGCTCTGCTCGCCGACGGCGCGACGTCGGTCGACGGCGACCTCGCCGCCGTGCAAGCCTGGTGCGACGCGCTCGACACGTTCGACCTTGGTTTCGAAATCGTGCTGCCCCAACCATGAGGAGTCCCATGACCGATCCCCACGAGGCGAGTGCCGAACTCGCCTACCAGTCCGTCGCCGAGACGCTCGCCCAGCTCGCCGACGGCCGGCGATCGTCGTTCGAGCTCGTCACGTCGCTGCTCGAGCGCATTGAGGCGATCGACGCGCCGTCAACGCCGGTGGCGCTGCGATCGGTCGCCGCGGTCGCCGCGGACGCCCTCGAAGTCGCCCGCGAGCGCGACGAGCAGCGCGCGCGCGGTGAGGTGCGCGGTGCGCTTCACGGCGTGCCGGTTGTCGTGAAGGACAACATCGAGGCGCGCGGTCTTCCCGGCCTCGCCGGGTCGAGCGCGCTCGTCGCGCGCTCGTCGCGCGAGTCGCCGCTCGTCGCGCGCCTGCGCGACGCCGGGGCCATCGTGCTCGCGAGCACGAATCTCAGCCAGTGGGCGAACATCCGCTCGGCTCGATCGACGAGCGGCTGGTCGGCGACGGGCGGGTTGGTGGCGAATCCCTGGGCGCTCGACCGGTCGGCCGGGGGCTCGTCGTCGGGCTCGGGGGCGGCCCTCGCCGCCGGACTCGCGCCGCTCGCCGTGGGAACCGAGACCGATGGCTCGATCGTCTGTCCCGCGTCGGTGAACGGCGTCGTCGGCCTCAAGCCCACCGTCGGCGTGGTGCCGACGACGTTCGTCGTGCCCATCAGCGCCAGCCAGGACAGTCCCGGACCGATGGGGCGCTGCGTCGACGACGTGGCTCGGCTCTTCGCGGTGCTGTCGGGA
>JAKBCI010000198.1 GCA_021807965.1 Actinomycetes bacterium | reverse complement strand
GACCGCGCCTCCGTGACCGGGTATGAGTGGGCCGACCGTAGTCGTAACGAGGCCCTAATTCCACTACGAAGGTATGACAATGGTCGTTGTCATTACCGTCAATAACTGGGCGTCAGTGGTACAGTGAGCGACAACAACGTAGGGGGAAGCAGTGTTCTGCATGGCGTGTGGCAATCAGTTGCTCGACGACAACGAGTTCTGCACTCGGTGCGGAGCGTCCGCGAGTGAAGACACCGTCACGAGTGCAGCGGTGCCCGACCGGTTCACGCCGAGCACGACCGTTGTCCCGAGCATCAGCACCCACAAGTGGTCGGTGCGCTTCCCGGGCGAGAATGACCTGGTCGTTGACCTGGCGACCCTGCAGGGATGGGCGAAGAGTCGTCGGATTCGGCCCGACACGATGATCGTTGATCGGGCGTCGGGTTCAACGTACTCGGCACGTCAGATACCTGGGGTCTACTCGGATAAGGAGTACATGACGGCGCTGCTGCTCTCGATCTTTCTCGGCGGCTTTGGTATCGATCGGTTCTACCTCGGTCAGGTCGGGTTGGGCATTGGCAAACTGTTAACGTTTGGCGGTTTAGGAATCTGGTATTTGATCGATTTGATCATGTTCGCCACGAGAAGCGTGACCGATCGAGACGGCTTGGCGTTGGCGTAATTCAACGGGCCACGGCGTCCTTCGACGGTGAAGTCAGAACAGCAAGGGGGTTCCATGCAGTGCAGCAGGTGCGGTAAAGCGTTACCCGAGGGTGCCGTGTTCTGCGGTGGCTGTGGCGCTCGGGTCGAGGTCGCTACGCCTAGCGTGCCGCCAACGCCAACGCCAACGCCAACGCCATCGGCGGGGAGCGCTCCGGCTTCGGTCCCCGTATCGCCGGTCTCCTCGGCGTTCGACTGGGGTCGTGTTCAGCGCTACGACGTCGGCATCGTCGGTGCGGCCTTTCTCGCCATGATTGGTCTGTTCTTGCCCTGGGGCAGCATTGGCTACCCCGGCTTCTCGGTGTCGGGTAGCGGCTTTTCCTTCCACGTGTCGTTCTGGCTCTCGTTCTTGTTATTGATCGCCATCATCGCGCTGAGCATCGTCAAGGTGTTGGTGCCCACGTTCGCCGGCAGTTGGCCGATGCAACCGGTGATTCTGGGCATGGCGGGGCTGTCGACGCTGATCGTGCTGATTGGCTTTCGGACGTTCTTCTCCGGCGTCAGCCTCTCGATTGGCCCCTTCTGGTGTGTCGTCATGTTGGCGGCGCTGCTGGTGTCCATACTCACGCCGATGGTGAATATTCGTGCGTTCAATCAACCACTCGTCGCGCCGTCGACGCGTCGAGGGCCGGCGGTCGCATCGGCTTCGCCCACCGCGGGTGCGTTCTGCTCGTCCTGCGGTGCGCCGTCGGCGGGGTCGCGGTTCTGCTCGAGGTGCGGAACGGCACTCTGAGCTCGCGGCGAGGATGACCCGACGGTCTGGCGACCTCAGGCGAGGTCACGCCAGAGCACGTGGGAGATGGCGTTGAGGGTATCGATCCCGTAGGTCTCGGACGGGTTCGCGGTGCTGAAGATGGCGGCGAGGTAGTTGCGGCCATCACCGTGGACCCACCCGACACTGTTGATCTGCCAATCCGAGTCGGCGCCGTCGAGCGGGAGCCAACCGTTCTTCAACGCCACGCTCGCGTCGCCGGGCACGCCGTTGGCAACGCCCCAGCGCTCACTGGGCACGACCGACGTCATGAGTGAGCGCGCCAGGGTCCGACCCGGTGCATTCACGTAACGAGGGCTGAACAGCACGGCGCGCAGCACTCGCAGCTCGTCGAGGGGCGTGGTGGTCGTGAGTCCCCAACCGGGCCAGCCAAACCCCGCGCAGACGAGGCACGTCGAGGGTGACGTCGAGGTCAGGCCGATACGGTGATCGAAGGTCGCGAGGCCCGCCGCACCGCCCGCGGCGCGCCAGAGCGCGGTGGCGGCGTCGTTGTTGCTGAGCTCAATCATCTGGGCGGCGAGCGCTCGCACGCGCGGCGTCAGTGGCTCGTTGGTCGTGGTGCTCGTGGCGAGGAGCGTTCCCAAAATGGCCACCTTCACGACGCTCGCCTCGGCCTGGGGCGCCGGGGAACCCCAGGTTGCGGTCAGGTCGGTGTTGAGGTTCTCAACGGCCATGGCGACGGTACCGTCGCGATGGGCGAGCAGTGCCGCCACGTCACGCTCGAGGGCCCGCACCGGTGCTGCGATGGTGCTCGACGTGGTCGTGCTCGACGGCGCAACGCTCGCTCGGCGGTGGGGCTCGCCTCGCGGCTCGAGCCAGGCGTAGAGAGCGACGACGAGCGCGACGACGAGCGCGACGACGAGCGCGACGGCGACGGGCCACGTCCGGCGCGCTGCAACGCGTTGGTGGTGAGGGCGAGTCACGAGATCATCGAGCGCTGTTACCGCTCGCCTCGACGCGACGGAGGAACTCCCACGTCGCCCAGCCGCCGGTCGACAGCGAGCACGACGAGCGGTTGGCCATCAGATCTCGGCCGCCGTCCACGATGACGGTTGGGCGAAGGTGCTGGCGATCGGGTTCCACAGGGCGACGAAGGCGTTCTTGATCGCCGTCGACTGAGGGTCGAGGACCGTCGTCGCCTGGTAACTCGCGATCGAGGTGTCACCGGCGGTGCAGTTGTCGCCCACCTCGGTGCTCGCCCACGTGGCGAAGTCCACGTCGATGCGCTCGGAGAGATCCCACGCGCGCCGTAGGTCGTGTTCGATCAGCGCGCCACTCGGCAGCGCCGAGAATGACGCGGTGCTCAACTGGTTAAGCAGGTCCTCGCGGCCCGTGGCGACGCGGGCAATGGCCGCCGCCACCGTAACCAGGTTGGCCGGACAGCGGCCGGCGTTGACGGCGAGTTGGACGGTGTCGATCGAACGCTGCAGCAGCGCCCGATCGTGGCCACTGGCCTCGAGAAGCGTGGTCAGCGCGGCCGCTTGATCGGTCGCCGACGCCGCACTCGCCGTACTCGCCGCACTCGGCGCGGTCGTTGACGTCGAGGGCGCGGTGGACGTGGTCGCTACCGCGACCGGCGTGGAACCGGGCGCCCGCAGCCACACGAACAGACCAACGGCCGCGCCGAGTACGACGATGACCGCCGCGGTGACGAGGAGCGGGGTGCGCCTCGACGTCGCGCGCCGCGACGTCGAGCGCGACGGCGACCTCGGCAGCGTCGACCCCCGCGACGCTGCGAGTGTTGAGGTTGCCGGGATCGCGACACCGCAGGTCCTGCAGAATCGAGCGCCCGGCGGCAGCACGTGTCCGTTGACGCACGTTGCCACCATCGCCGCACCACAAACGGTGCAGAACTTCGCGTCACTCGCGCTCTCGTGACCGTGAGGGCACTGGCTCACCGACGCCTCCTTCGTTGCTGGTTCCATTCGATGAGCGAACGGTGGTGCTCGACCGCACGCTCACGTACGGATCCGGCGGTAGCCGCTCGGCCACGCGGAAAACATTGTAGATACGTGGGGGGCGCGGCACCGAGCTCGTCGCGCGACGACAGAATAAAAAACATCAGTCGACGCCGCGGTTGACCGACGGTAGCGTTCGCCGTGCGATGGCCACGGTGCGAGTTCTGATGACGAAGCGGTTGACGGCGATCGCCGCGATTGGATTCGTTGCGGTGATGCTCCTCGAACCGGTCTCGAGTGCGGGAGCCACCGAGTACGCGGCCGTCGAACCGATCGCGCTCAGTTACGAGATTGCGCTCACCAGTGCGAGCACCGGGATCACGTGGCCGAGTACGGTACTCGTGACGTCGGCGACGCTCGACACCGTTCGACCCGGCGATCAGGCTCTCCGCGCGCCGCACGGCGAGATCTATCTCTCCGTGCAGTTGAGCTCCTGACCTATCGCTCGCTCGGTG
>JAKBCI010000197.1 GCA_021807965.1 Actinomycetes bacterium | reverse complement strand
GCTGCGCGGCAAGCACCGGACCTACTTCGCGCCGCACCTGGACACCGGCGACTACGTCATCATCGTCAACGCCGACCGGGTCGTCCTGACCGCCAACAAGGCGGCCCAGAAGTTCGCCTACCGTCACTCGGGCTACCCGGGCGGACTGCGCTCGACGTCGTGGTCCAAGTTGCTCGCCGAGGACTCGGCGACGCTCGTCTACGACGCCGTCAAGGGCATGGTCCCCAAGAACCGCTTGGGACGGGCTCAGATGGGCAAGCTCTTCGTCTACGCCGGCCCCGAGCACCCGCACGCGGCCCAGCAGCCCACGGCGTTCGACACCGCGGCGATCCGCCGAGGGTAAGGAGACTCATGACCACGCCCATACAGACCACCGGACGCCGCAAGGAAGCCGTCGCGCGCGTACGCCTGCGCCCGGGAACCGGCACGATCACCATCAACGACCGCGCCTTTGACAACTACTTCACCTCGGCGACGCACCGCCAGATGGTGATGGAGCCCCTGCGACTGATCGACGTCCAGCAGCACTACGACATTGACGCGACCATCGAGGGCGGTGGCGTGGCTGGACAGGCGGGCGCCCTGCGCCTGGGCATTGCCCGCTCGCTGCTCGTGGTGGACGAGACCGTGCGACCGGCCCTGAAGAAGGCCGGGCTCTTGACGCGCGACGCGCGCAAGAAGGAGACCAAGAAGTACGGCCTCAAGAAGGCTCGCAAGGCTCCCCAGTACTCGAAGCGATAGACGGTGCCCGTGCGCTTTGGCACGGACGGCATTCGCGGGCGCGCCTACGACGAGATCACGGTTGACCTCGCCTACCGCCTCGGTCGAGCCGTCGCGGCCGTCTTCGACGCTCCCGTGGTGGTGGGTTACGACACCCGTGAGAGCTCACCCGTGCTCGCCGCGGCCGTCCTGGCTGGACTCGTCGACGGCGGCGCGAGCGCGACCAATCTCGGTGTGCTGCCGACGCCCGGCGTCGCCCTGGTCGCGCGAGATCGCGCCAGCGTGGGCGTGGTGGTCTCGGCGTCGCACAATCCGTACTACGACAACGGTTTGAAGGTCCTCGGTCCAGGCGGGACCAAGCTCGATCAGGTGACCGAGACCGTCCTCGCGGCGACGCTCGATGCCGCCCCGTCGGCGCCCGAGGACCTCTCGCGCGACGTGCCCGAGGACCCGGGGGCCGAGGTTGCCTACCTCAGCGCGCTGCGCGCGCTCGTGCCCGGTGACTTCTCCGCGCTGCACGTGGTGCTCGACTGCGCGAACGGCGCGGCCAGCCGCGTCGGCCCGGCGCTGCTAGCGGCGACGGGCGCGCGCGTGAGCGTCATCCACGACACGCCCGACGGACGCAACATCAACGATCACTGCGGCTCGACCGACGTCGCGGACCTCGTCGCCGCGGTGCGCGACCTCGGCGCCGACCTCGGCCTCGCCTTCGACGGTGACGCCGACCGTCTGATCGCCGTTGACGCGACGGGCGCGGTGCGCGACGGTGACGACCTGATGGTGCTCTTCGCGCTCGATCGGGCCGAGCGCGGCGAGCTCGGCGGCGGGGTGATCGTGACCACGATGTCGAACCTCGGACTGCGCCGCGCACTCGCCGCGGCGTCGCTCGACGTGGTCGAGGTCGACGTCGGGGACCGCCACGTGCTTCGCGCCCTCGGGGACCGCGGGTGGTCCTTCGGCGGTGAGCAGTCGGGGCACCTGATCTTCGGCCGGCTCGCCCCGACCGGCGATGGTCTCCTGACTGGTCTCTTGCTCGTCGATCTCGTCGCTCGGCGTGGCGCGCTCGCGCCGCTCGCGAACGCCGCGTGGCGGCGGGTGCCCCAGACGCTGGTGAACGTGCCGCGCGAGTCGTTCGACGAGCGGACCGTCGACGCGATGGCCGATGAGCTCGTGACGCGTTACGGGCTCCGTGACGACGAGTGGCGACTGGTCGTTCGCCCGTCGGGCACCGAGCCGGTCGTGCGCGTGATGGTCGAAGCCCTGGACGCCGGGTTCGTCGAGGACTTCGCGGCGCGGCTGGGCTCGGCGTTCGCGGCGTCGCCCCGAGGACGTTGAGGACCCCCGAGTAGGCTAACGCCATGTGCGGCATCATCGGGGTCGTCGGCGATACCGACACGGTCTCGACCCTCTTGGCCGGACTCGAGCGCCTCGAGTACCGCGGTTACGACTCGGCCGGCGTGGCTCTGGTGCGTGCGGGCGAGACGTGGCGGGCCCGCTGCGCTGACGGCACCGAGTCGGTCGCGGCCCTGCGCACGGCCTGCGCCGACGCGCCGGTCGGCTTTAGGTCCGGTATCGGGCACACCCGCTGGGCGACTCACGGCGCGCCCGAAGTCGGCAACGCCCACCCCCACCTCGACTGCTCGGGCCACGTCGCCATCATCCACAACGGGATCATCGAGAATCACGGCGAGATCCACGACGCCCTCGTGCGACGCGGTCACGTGTTCACCTCGGTCACCGACTCCGAGGTGCTCGCCCACCTCATTGAAGAGGCGCGCCAGCGCGGACTCGAGCTGCTCGAGGCCGTTCGCGAGGCCCTCGGCGTGGTGCGCGGCGCCTTCGCGCTCGCCGCGATGGACGCCCTCGAGCCCGACGTGATCGTCGCCGCGCGGCGAGTGTCACCGCTGGTGGTCGGCACGTCTCCCGGCGTGACGTACCTCGCGAGCGACGTGCCGGCCATCCTTGACCGGGCGAGCGCCTTCTACGCAGTCAACGACGACGAGGTCGTTCGCCTCGGCCCCGAGGGCTTTCGCGCGGTCGACCTCGACGGCGTGCCGGTGCGGCTGCGCCAGCTGAGCATCGACTGGGATCTCGAGACGGCCGAGAAGGGCGGCCACGACGACTTCATGACCAAGGAGATCCTTGAGCAGCCCGACGCGCTTCGCGCGACCCTGCTCGATCGCCGCCGCCGCGACGGCGCGATCACCTTTGACGAGCTGCGCGTCAGTGACGACGAGCTGCGCCGCGTGGCGCGCGTCGTGCTGGTGGCCGCGGGCACCTCGCACCACGCGGCGCTGGTGGCCAAGTACGCGATCGAGCGGTGGGCGCGACTCAGCGTCGAGGTCGACATCGCGAGCGAGTACCGCTATCGCGATCCGGTCGTCGAGATCGGGACGCTGGTGATCGGAGTCTCCCAGAGCGGCGAGACGATCGACACGATCCAGGCCGTGCGCGAGGCCAAGCGTCGCGGCGCGCGGGTCGTCGCGGTCGCGAACGTCGTCGACTCGAGCCTCGCGCGCGAGGCCGACGCCGTCATCTACACGCGCGCCGGCCTCGAGGTCTCGGTCGCCTCCACGAAGTCCTTCGTCGCCCAGGTGGCGGCGCTCGAGCTGCTGGCGTTGCGCCTGGCCCAGCTGCGCGGCACGCTCGACGCACTCGAGGTCGACGCCCTGGTTCGCGCCCTGGGCGCGGTGGGCGGACTGGTGGCGACGTCGCTGTCGCGGCGCGACCAGGTCGCCGCCGTCGCCGAAGCCCTGCTCGACGCGCGCGACTTCTTCTTCCTCGGCCGCCACGTCGGCTACCCGACGGCCCTCGAGGGGGCTCTGAAGCTGAAGGAGATCTCGTATCGCCACGCCGAGGGCTACCCGGCCGGCGAGCTGAAGCACGGCCCCCTCGCGCTGATTGAGCCGGGGGTAGTGGTGGTGGCCGTGGTGACCGATCTGGCCCTGCACGACAAGTTGCTCTCGAATCTCGCCGAGGTAAAGGCGCGCGGCGCGAGTGTGGTGGCGGTCGCGACCGACGACGACGAGTCGATCGACGCCGTCGCCGACTACGTGCTGCGCGTGCCCGCGACCGAGCCGATGTTCACGCCGATGGTCGACGTGGTGCCGTTGCAGCTCTTCGCCTACGCCATGGCGCGCGGGCTCGGGCGCAACGTCGACCGTCCGCGCAACCTGGC
>JAKBCI010000196.1 GCA_021807965.1 Actinomycetes bacterium | reverse complement strand
GAGCTTGAGCTTCTCGTCAGGAAAGAGCGGCGTGAGATCCTCGAAGCGCGGACGCAGCTTGGCGACCTCGGGATCAAAGCCGGCAACCGTGTCCACTCGCAGCAGCGCCGGATACTTCTCGTTCGACGCGGCCGGCCGGAAGCCGCCAGTGATCGTGTCGCCCTTGCGCAACCCGTAGCGGCGGACTTGGTTGATGGACACGTAGACGTCCTGGGGCGACGGGTGATAGCCCCGCGAGCGCAAGAAGCCGTACCCGTCATCGCGCAGGTCAAGCAAGCCCTCGATGTCCAAGAGCTCACCCGCGTAGGGCTGGTCCGCCCCGGGCATGACCTCGGTCGGGAAGCGTTCACGGCCATTGCGGTTACGACGGTTGCGACGGTTGCGCGCGTTAGGTTCGTTGGCGAAGTCGCGCGAACGGTCCTGGCGATCGGGTCGTTCCTGTCGTTCGGGCCGCGCGACACGGGCCGACGGCGCCAGCTCGGACTGATGCGTGGGGCTCGGCTCCAGCGCCGACGGCGTCGACGCGGCCACCTCCGATGACTCCGCCACCGACGGCGACGCGGCCGACGCGGTGTCGGCGGCGGCCGGCGCGATGTCGCTCGCGAACTCGCCCAACAGTGACTCGAAATCGTCGACCGGCGTCGCCACGGTGCGCCGCGAGCGCACCGCGCGCGAGGTCGGCGCGGCGTCAACCGGCATGTCGCTCCCCATGATCGCGTCGATCAGGGCCGCCTTAGTCGCTCGGGCGCCGGGATCGACGCCCTTCACCTTCGCGATGGTTTGCAGATCGTCGCGGGTTTTGGACTCGAGGTCCGAACGATCCGGGGAGGGCTTGATAGCCATGAAAGTCCTTTCTCGCCCACTCAAATTGGGTCGGCGCAGAACGTACGAAGAACGCCGCCCCGGAGAGTTCCCCACGTCGGCGTGATTGGCCGGTCGCGGGCGACAACTCCAGTGTAGCCGACGCGCCACTCGACAATGCGTCAAGGCTCTAGTCGGTCAGTCCAAGGCGTCGAGCAGCGCGGGCAGCGTCGCGTCCACGACCGGCGGGTTCGAACTCGTCGACAGGGCCGTATCGGGATCCTTCAGGCCGTTGCCGGTTAACACGCACACCACCGTTGAACCCTCGGGTACGCCGTACTTGATGACGCCGGCCACTGATGCCGCGGACGCTGGCTCACAGAAGATCGACTCGTGGCGCGCCACGTAGTGGTAGGCGTCGAGGATCTCCTCGTCGGTCACGGCACGAATGTCGCCGAGGGATTCGTGAACGACTTCGAGGGCGGGCACCCAGCTCGCCGGGTTGCCGATTCGTATCGCGGTGGCGATGGTCTCGGGGTTGGCGACGGGGTGGCCGAGCACGATCGGGGCCGCCCCGGCGGCCTGGAATCCCCACATCCGCGGCAGGTTCGCCGCGCGCCCCGCCTCGTGGTACTGCGTGAAGCCCCGCCAGTACGCGGTGATGTTGCCGGCGTTGCCGACCGGGATCGACAGGATGTCGGGTGCCTCGCCGAGCACGTCGACGATCTCGAAGGCGCCGGTCTTTTGTCCTTCGATGCGGTCGGGGTTGATCGAGTTCACGATCGTGATGGGCATGTGCTGGGTGAGCTCGCGCGCGAGGTCGAGAGCCTGGTCGAAGTTGCCGCGGATCTGGAAGATCTTCGCGCCGTACACCATGGCCTGGGCCAACTTGCCGAGCGCGATCTTGCCTTCGGGAACGAGCACGACGCACTCCATTGCGGCCTTCGCCGCGTAGGCGGCTGCGGCGGCGGACGTGTTGCCCGTTGATCCGCAGATCACCGTCGCAGCGCCGTTGGCCTTGGCCTTAGTAATCGCCATGGTCATGCCGCGATCCTTGAACGAACCCGACGGATTGAGCCCCTCGAACTTCAGCCACGCGTTCGCACCGAGACGTTCGGAGAGCCGATCGGCTCGGATGAGCGGGGTATTGCCCTCGTGCAGCGTGACTACCTCGGTCACCCCGTCGAGGTTGAACCACGCCGCGTACTCGTTGAGCAGACCCCGCCAGCCGGTCATTCGTCCCCTCCGTCAATCACGCGCAGGCACGCGCCGATGGAGTCCACTGACTCGAGCGTCGCCAGCTCCTCGATAGTCGCGTCGACGTCTCGGGTCAGTGCCCGGTGGGTGACGAACGAGAGCCGCGCCTCGTCACCCACGCCGGACTGCTCCATCGACTGGATTGAGACGCGGTGGCGCCCAAAGACCGAAGCGACCGCGGCGAGCACGCCCGGCTGGTCGGCCACGTCGAGACTGAGGTAGAAGACGCTCGCGAGTTCGCCCGCCGGAACCCGCTGCAGCGTGTCGTCGACCATGAAGGGGACGTCGTGGCGCCCGCTCACGCGGTTGCGCGCCGCGTCGAGCACGTCGCCGAGCACGGCGGTCGCGGTGGGCGCACCGCCGGCGCCCTGGCCTAGCCACATGAGCGGTCCGCTGACCGCGCCCTCGACGAAGACGGCGTTCATCGCGCCGTGCACGGCGGCGAGCGGGTGGCCCACCGGCACCATCGCTGGATGGACCCGCCGCGAGAGGCCGTGTTCGCCGACCCGTTCGGCCACCCCGAGCAACTTGATCACGTAGCCCGAGCGGCGCGCGAACTCGACGTCGACCGCGCGAATGCCCGAGATGCCCACGCGCGAGATCTGCTCGTCGCGCAGCTCGGTCCCAAAGGCCAGCGACGCCAGGATGAGCACCTTGGAGGCCGCGTCAAAGCCCTCCACGTCAGCGGTAGGGTCGGCCTCGGCGTAGCCGCGGGCCTGCGCCTCGGCGAGTGCTGACTGGTAGTCCGACCCCTGCTCAGTCATCTGGGTCAAGATGAAGTTGGTCGTGCCGTTCACGATGCCCATCACGCGCTCGATGCGCTCGCCGGCGAGCGACGTGCGCAGCGCGCGCAGGATCGGCACGGCGCCACCGACCGCGGCTTCGTAGAAGAGATCGGCGCCGTGCCGGTGACCGAGGCGCGCGAGCGCCGTGCCGCGCTCGGCCATCAAGGCCTTGTTCGCGGTCACGACCGACACGCCTCGCGCCAGCGCCGACTCGATGTAGGTGCGCGCCGGTTCGAGCCCGCCGGCCACTTCCACGAGCACGTCGAGGTCGCCCGAGGACGCGAGCCCGGCGGCGTCGTCGGTGAGTAGCGCACGGGGAATCCCCGGCCGGACCTTGGTGACGTCGCGCACGGCCACGCCCACGACCTCCAGGGAGGCCGTAGCCGCGTCTTCGAGGGCGTCGCGCCGAGACGGGTCGAGCAACAGGTCGAGCAGCGCCGAGCCGACGAAGCCGGCGCCGATCACGCCGACGCGGATCACCGGGGTGGTCATCGGTCCAGGCTAACCGGTGCGGACTCAGCGCTCGCTACGGTTCGAGGCGGGCGAGGTCGTCGAAGGTCTCGCGGCGAAGCACCACCCGCGCGCGCCCGTCACTGACGAACACGACGGCCGGGCGCGGCACGCGGTTGTAGTTCGAGGCCATCGAGTAGCCGTACGCGCCGGTCACCGGCGTCGCTACGAGATCACTGACTCCCGTCTCGGTGGGCAGCCAGGCCTCGTCGATGATGACGTCGCCGCTCTCGCAGTGCTTGCCCACCAGGCGAATCGGCTGGGGACGCGGCTGCGTGCTGCGCGCCACGTCGAAGGCCTCGTAACCCGAGCCGTAGAGCACCGGACGGGGATTGTCGCTCATCCCGCCGTCAACGGCGAGGTAGGTTCGCCGATCGAGCGCCTTGCGCGCACCTACGCGGTAGAGGGTCAGCGCGGCTTGGGCAACGATCGCCCGACCTGGCTCGGCGGTCAGTCGCACGGACGGGTCGACCCCGCTGCGCCGCGCGCTCTCGCGAAGTCCCGCCGCCCACTGCGCGATCGACGGCGCTCGCTCGCCCGCAACGTAGGGCACG
>JAKBCI010000195.1 GCA_021807965.1 Actinomycetes bacterium | reverse complement strand
ACGTCACCGGCCTGCCCGCCCTCTCGGTGCCGATGGGCGTCCTCGAGAGCGGACTGCCCTTTGGCTTGCAGATCACCGCCCCGCGCTGGGCCGACTACTGGCTGCTGGATCTCGCGGCGCGTATCCAGGCGGTGTACCCGTGGGCGTCGTCGGCGCCGGGCTACGCGACGCTCGCGAGCGCACTCGACCTCGACTGACGAGTCCGTCTAGCGCCGCAGCCGCCAGCCCATCGGACAGCGCGGACTCACCGCCGTGACGTGGCGCACGTGGCGAGCACGCACGCAGGTGATCGTCGTCGCGACCGGCGGCGCGAAGATCTGCGCGGCCGGTCCCGAGCCGCCAGCACCCGCGACCGAGACGAAGTAGGGAGTCGACGTGCCGAGGCCGTAGAACGTGCACGAGGTCGCCGACGAGGTCACGTTGAAACTCGAGGGCGTGTCGAACCCATAAAGCAGCGTGCAGCGATAGGGCGCCACACTCGGACCGGGGACCCACGTCACCGTGAGCGTCGAGGCGGTGCGCGATTCGCTCAGGTCGATGGGGCGTCCGCTCGCGACGCCACCCAGTCGAGCCACGATGTACGGGCAGCCGACCGTGCCGTCGGCGGCCGTGACGGGAGACGGGCACATCCGGACCGCCAATTCGTAACTTGGCGGGACGATCGCCACGGGAACGAAGTCCGCGGGCCACTGGTTGAAGTACTCGTGGACCGACGAATCCCAGTTGGCCAGGTCGCTCGAGGTGACGCCCACCAACTGGGACCCCGTGGTGGTCACGTGGGTCGAGTTGGCGCTCGTCCCATTTGTGCCAACGCCGAACGTCGGCGAGATGCCAGCGAGCACGGGGTTTGCGTAAGTGTGTGCACAACTGAGGTCCAGGTAGAGATTCGTGGCACCGGCGAGACTGCCGGTGAAGGCGAGACCATTGTTGATCAAGACGCCCGCTCCCGCGTAACCCCTCGAAAAGTGATACACCGGATCCGTTCCGATGACGAGCACGTTGCCGTTCACCGCCGGCCACCAGTTCGCCTCACTGGAGGCCACGTCGACGATCGCGGTGGTGCTGCAGTATGGATCACCGACGACGAGTAGCTGGTAGCTCGCGAACTGGGCGGTCGTCATCGCATTCCACTGGTCGAGCGACGCCACCGACACCGTCCAGCCCTGACTGATGAGATCCTGGGCCTCGTAGCTGCCCATGCCATCGGGCACGCTCGGACCGAAGAGCAGCGCGCTCTTCGAGGTACCGACCCCGGCCGCGGCGGTGACGGTCGGAACGAGGCCGGCGCCGGCGAGGAGGAGAGCCGCGAGCACCGCGACCCCTCGGCGCAGCACCCTGGAGAGTTGGCTTGCGGTTGTCACTACACTCCCATCGACAAGAAGATAGGCAGTACCCTACCGTAGTGACGCGCCAGGGCGGGTGTAGCACTGGTCGAGCTGCTCGACGCATGCGCCGACTTCGACGCGGGTTAACCCTGGACGACGATCGCGATCCGGGTTTGAAACCTCCGGGCGTTGTGCATACACGTAAACGACCAGACACGGTGGAGCCACGACGCCGAGGCCGCATCGACGTCATCGCAGCGGGCGAATCGCCCCGTTGGGGCGTTGACGGATCAGAGTCGCGTCGCGGCTCGCCTCGGCGGGCCCTGGGTCTTCACGAGGGCGGTGTAGACGACGATGTTGGAGAGGTAACTGCCTTCTTGGTGATCAAACACTCCGCCGCAGGTCACGAGCTGCAGCGCGGCGTACGGCCGCGGCCCGTAGACGAGTCGATCGGGGAATGCGCTCTTCGCGTACATGCGAAGCCCGATGACGGAGAACGTGAGCGTGCGCCCATTGGCCGATGTGACGATGACCTGGTCGCCCGGTCGCAGCCGATCGAGGTAGAAGAAGACGGCGAGCCCCCGGTAGCTGTCAACGTGACCAAGGATGACGGCCGAGCCGCGCTGGCCGGGCGCTGGCCCGTACTTGTACCAGCCCGGCTGGGCGAAGTTCGTCGGGACCTGCACGGTGTTGTCCGGGTTGAGGCCCAACTCGCTGAGGCTCACCGAGATGTCGAGGGCGGGAATGGTCAGGTGGACCGGTCGTGATCGTCCCACGGGACGCGCGAGGGTGAAGGCGGCGCGCGCTCGTCGCGCCGACACGAGCACGGCGTCGTGGGGCGCCGACGTCGAGAGTGACGACAGCGTCACCCGAACGGCGCCGGCAGCGCTCGACGAAGGGCGCGTCGTCGAGGTGTCACCGGAGCGGAGCTGGGCCGGCGTGAGCGACGTTTGGCCAATCGGTTGGGAGATGCTCGGTCCCTCCGACGGGCCGCGAGGCGCGAGTACCAGCACGAGCACCCCAACCACGATCAACGCGAGGGAGAGGGTCCACCACCAGGTGGACCCTCTCCCTCGACGGGCCCCTGTTCGGATTCGACTCACGGCCCTTCGCTAGGCGCGACGGCGGCGACGCTCAGCGATCGCGACTCCGAACAGACCAAGCGCCACCATCAGCGCACCAAGTTCGCGCAGCGCACCTCCGCTCGACTGAGCGGCACCGCCGGCACCCGTGTGCGGGGCCTTCGCCGGGATCCGGTACGGCGGCACCTTGGGCGCACTGGCCCTCACGATCACGAACGGTTCGCACGACCCCGTCGAAGCGCTAAAGGCGCTGCTACCTGCGTAGGTGGCGATGAAGTAGTACGAACCAGCCCGCAATACTCCCGTCGAGGCGGCCGACGCGACACCAGCTCGCAGGGCGGTCGTCGAGGCATAGCTCGCGACCAACGAACCCGCTCCGCAACTACCGCGGTACAGGGCGAAGGTGACGGACCCCGTAGGCGTGCCCGACGGGCTGCGCACGATCGCGACGTCAGTGGCCGAAGTCCCGACCACGTGAACGGTCGTGACAACCTTGGTCACCGACGGGGGACTCGACGCGATGATGTTGAAGGGCTCCGGCTGGCCGATCGTCACCGCTGCGTACGTCGTGTCACCGCTGTAGGTGACGACGAAGTAGTAGCTGCCTGACGTCAGGCCACTCGCGGTCGGCGACGTAGCCGAGCCACCACTCAACGACACGGTAGGCGACCCGAACGACGCCACCGGCGTACCGGTCGGGTAGTTGCCCGCGAACAGCGTGAACGTCACCGATCCCGTCGGCGTACCACCGCTGCCCGTGACCGACGCAGAGTCACTCGCCGACGTGCCGTGCGGATTTGGCGTCGTTGAGATGGTCGGTGAGAGCTTGGGAATCGAGAACGTCTCCTGGCCACCGGCGAGTGAGCCGTACACCGTGTCGCCGAGGTACGTCGCGACAAAGTAGTAACTACCCGGCGCGAGGTTCGTGAACGTGCTCGACGTCGCCGAACCACCAGACAACGCGACGCCACTGTCACTTCCTGCGACGCTTCCGTTGGCGTTGTAGAGCGTGAAGTTCACCGAACCAGTTGGCGTTCCTTGGCCGGGCGGGCCGCTCACGGTCACGGTGTCGTAAGCCGACGTCCCGCTGGTCTGAGGTGTCGTGACTATCGTCGGAGGCAGAAGACCAATAGAGAACGCCTCATTGGCGCCAACCACCGCCGCGTAACCACCGCCACCAAGGTACGCGGCGACGAAGTAGTAATTACCCGGCGCGAGGTTCGTGAAGCTCTGCGACAGCGCTGAACCACTGACCAGCAGCACGTTATCCTGGGTTCCAACTACACCCCCCGCTGCGCTGTAGAGCGTGAAATCGACGTACCCGGCCGGCGTCCCATTCGTGCCAGAGACCGTCACCGAGTCGTATGCCGAGTGCCCAGCCACCTGAGGCGTCGTAAAAATCGTCGGGGTGGCGAGCCCGACGCTGAAGGTCTCGTTGGATCCGGTGAGGTTGCTGTAGACCCCGCCGGTGCTCGTGTAGCTCGCGACGTAGTAGTAGCTGCCCGCGGTGAGCCCGGTG
>JAKBCI010000194.1 GCA_021807965.1 Actinomycetes bacterium | reverse complement strand
GTTCAACTACGACTTCTGCAAGGGCTGTGGGATCTGCGTGCGCGAATGCCCCTGCGGGGCGATCGAGATGGTCCCCGAGCGAATCTAGACAACCCCGATAGTTCTCGTGACTCGCACGGCGCCGGGGTTATTTCTCACGATTTTCCCCGTGAATTCCAAAACTCGTTTGCAACGGCTGTGGTAGCGATGAAGGGTATGAAGCGTCGCTCGTTGGGTAGCGGTGACGGCCGCCGCCAGCGCCACGAGAGTCGGGCTGAATCGACGTCGCCGACTTCCTCGATGGCGACACCGGCGAACCCCGATACCGACTTCTACCCGCGCGTCGTGGCCAAGATCTGCCACGACCGCGCGGGCGTCGTCGTGGACTTCGAATTCCGCGAGGTCAACGCCGCGGCGGCGCAGTACTTCGGACTCTCGACAAGCGAGCTCGTGGGGCGGCGCTACCGGGCCATCATGCCCCGCGTCGAGGCGACGGCGTTTTGGGCCTATCTCGTGGGCGTCGCCGAGACCGGCGAACCACTCGAACTCGACGGTCACCACCACCTTCACGCGCGCCGCGGCGAGGAGGTGGTGGTGGACGTGCGCGCCACCCGCGTCGCTGACAACGTGCACGTGTCCTGGCGCGACGTCACCGAACAGGCGAACATGCTCGCCCACTACCGCCTCGTCGCGGAGAACGCCTCGGACGCGGTCTTCCAGCTCGACGCCGACCTCACGATCCGCTGGGCGTCCCCATCGAGCGCCACCGTGTTGGGCTGGCCCCCCGCCGAGCTCGAAGGCACCGACGCCCTCGACCTGGTGCATCCCGACGACGTCGCGCACGTCGCGCACTGGGCCGACGAGCTCGAACAGCACGGGGCGACGAGCTTCGAGGTGCGGCTGCGTCGCGCCTCAGGCTCGCATTCGTACTTCGCCGCCACGCTGCGCGAGGTCACCACCCGCGACGGCGCCGTCGAGCTCGTGGGCAGCATCCGCAACATCGACTTCGAGGTCGCCCAGCGCGAGTCGATGCGCTCGCTCAGCGCGCGGTTCCAGCTCATCGCGGAGAACGCCCTCGACGTCGTGGTCGTTGGCGATCCCGACGGTCGCATCCGGTGGATCTTTGACACGGTCCAGCAGCTGCTCGGCTGGCGGCCCGAGCAGATGATCGGCCACCACTTTGACGAATTCGTCCATCCCGACGACCTCGAGGAAGCGCGCGCGAAACGGCGCGCGATGCGCCGCGGCGAGCGAATCACCACCGAGGTCCGGATTCGCCAAGCTAACGGCGAGTACCGCTGGATCGCCGTCACCGGCCGCGACGTGCTCGACGACTCGGGTTCGATGACGACGCGAATCGTCTCGTGGCGCGACGCCGAGGCCGACGTGGCACACCGTGCGGCGATGGCCGCCTCGCAGTCGCAGTACCGGCTGCTCGCGGAGAACGCGTCCGACGTCGTCTGGCGCACCAGCGTCGAGGGCGACATCGAGTGGGTCTCACCGTCGGTGCGCGACGTGCTCGGGTGGTCGCCCGAGGATCTGATCGGTCGAAGCGAAGCCGAACTCGGCGTCGACGAGGACGACGCGGTGCGCCTCGAGGCGCGAACGCGCGTCCTGCGCGGTCAGCGCGTCGACCCGTTCGATCGCCGCTACCGGACCGCCGACGGTGGATTTCGCTGGATGCACAATCACTACCGGGCGATTCAGGACGAAGACGGCCGGGTCGTCGCGATCGTGTCGTCGCTCCACGACGTCACGGCCCTCGTGCGCGGTCGACGGGGACTGAACACGCTGGCCGCGGGCAACGCCATCCTGGTCCAAGCCGTCAATGACGTCGACTTGTTGACCAAGCTCTGCCAGAACCTGGTCGACGAAGGCGGCTACCAGTTCGCCTGGTATGGCCGACCCCTGACCGACACCGCGCAGTCGGTCAGGGTCGTGGCCTCGTCCAAGGATCACCGCGAGTACCTCGACGGATTCACCTTCACGTGGGCGGACAACGAGCACGGTCAGGGACCACTCGGCCGGTCGCTGCGAACCGGCGAGACCTTCGTCGTCGCCGACGTCTTGGCCGCGGCCAACTACCGACCCTGGCAGACGGCAGCGGCGGCACACGGGTTTCGCTCCACGATCGGACTACCCGTCTTCGTGGACGGCTACCTCGACGGGACCTTCAGCGTCTATAGCGCCTACGTCAACGACTTCGACGTGGCCACCATCGCGAACCTCGAGAACCTCGCCGTCCAGGTCGGCATCGGTCTGCAGCGGCTGCGCGAGCGGGACCGCCTGGCCCGGGCGCTGCACGAGAGTCACCTGCTCAACACCGCCATCGACCAGGCCAGTGAATCCGTGCTGATCACCGACGCGGCGGCCCGGATCCTCTACGCGAATCCCTCGACGAGCCTGACGAGCGGCTATTCGATCGACGAGCTGATCGAAGCCACGCCCGCGCTGTTCGCGAGCGGGCTGCACGACCGCGAGTTCTACCGAGACCTGTGGCGCGAGCTCGAGGGCGGTGAGGCGTGGCACGGCGTCTTCACGAACCGACGCAAGAACGGCGAGCTCTACGACGAAGACACGACCATCTCACCCGTCTTTGGCAACGACGGCGAGGTCATGGCCTACGTGGCGGTGAAGCGGGACCTGAGCGTCGAGCGCCAGCTCGAGGCGCACGTCATGCGCGGCGACCGCGACGCTCAGGACATCGCCGCGCTGATGCGCGATGTGCGGCCATCGAGCACCGTCGCGGCGACGGCCGAGCACTTCTGTGAGGCACTGCTGGAGCTCAACTTCATCGACGCGTCGGCGATCTTCCTGCGCGAGGCCGACGACGAGTTCACCGTGGCCGGCTCGGCCGGCGTTACGCTCGCCGAGCTCGAGCCGGGTCGAGCCGTGGACGTATTGAACGTGGCGAACTTCCTCAGTCGTTCGGTGGATGGCGCGTGGTGGATCGACCTGGCTGATCCGGGCGACTTCGCCAACGAGCCACTCGTGCGCGCGGTCTTGAGCACCGGCGTCGAAGCCGTGACGATCGCGCCGGTGCGCTGGAAGGGTGACGTGATCGGCATCCTGGCGACCGGCTCGCGCGACCGCGCCGGCGTCGCCTTCACGCCGTCGCGACTGCCGCTCTACGAGGAGCTCGGATCCTTCGCGGGCGGCCTCGTCGGCACCCAGGCCGAAGCGGCGCGGCACCTCGACTCATCGCGCCGGTCAATCCTCGGAATCGTCGAGAACCGGTTGTTCCATCCCGTCTTCCAGCCCGTCGTCGACCTCGCTTCGGGCGCCGTCGTCGGCTTTGAGGCCCTGACCCGCTTTGCCGACGGGCGGCCGCCCGACGAGCACTTCGCCCTCGCCGCGACCGCCGGCATGAGCGTCGAACTCGAGGTCGCCTGCGCCACGTCCGCGATCCTCGAGTCCGACCACCTCCCCGCCGGAGCGTGGTTCAGCCTCAACTTCTCGCCGACGGTCGTCACGGGCGAGGAGTTGCGCCGAGTGATCGCGGCCACGTCGCGCGACGTGGCCGTCGAGATCACCGAGCACGCGCGGATCGACAACTTCGGGGAGATTCGCCACGCCATCGCGTCGGTCGAGCGGTGCCGACTCTTCGTCGATGACGCCGGCGTCGGCTACGCCGGGCTGCACCACATCCTCGAGCTGCAACCCGACGTCGTCAAGCTCGACATCTCACTCGTGCGTGACATCGACCGCGACCCGGCCCGCCAAGCCCTGGTGTCGGGCATGCGCCACTTCGCCAATCTCACCAACACCCTGCTGCTCGGCGAGGGCGTCGAGACGGCCGCGGAGGCCGACACCCTTCGAGCCCTCGGCGTCGACCTCGGGCAGGGGTACTACTTCGGCCGACCCGCGCCCGCACGGAGTTTCGCCTAGCGGCGCCGGGCGAGCACCTCGACATTGGGCACGATGAAGATGCCCTCGGCGAAGGACGACCA
>JAKBCI010000193.1 GCA_021807965.1 Actinomycetes bacterium | reverse complement strand
ACGAAGGACGTCGAGTAGCCAAAAACGGCGATACCCAGGCCCCACGTCACGGCGGCCGCCACCACCGCACGTCCGTAGCGGTGCACGCGCCGCGACCACGACGCGGTCACGGTCGCGAGCAGCGCGCCGCTCGGCAGCGCGAGGTAGAGCAGCGACAGCGCGTAGTGCTCGGGAAATCGCGCCGCCACGAAGGGCAGCATCACGACCGGGTAGGCGAGCGCCATCGCCAGCAGGTCGACGACGTAGGTGCCAACGATGTCGGGACGCGATCGTGCGTAGCGCAGTCCCGCCAGCAGCGAGGCGACTAAGTCGCCGTCGCCGTCGCCCCCGCGCTCCGTGGGCGCGAGGGAGCGCAGCACGACGAGCGAGATCGTAAAGGTCACCACGTTGAAGCCGTAGACCCACCCCGGACCGGCGGCGACCGCGACGAATCCCCCGAGTGCGGGCCCGAGGATCGAGGCGGTCGTGTTGCGCACGTTGGCGAGCGTCGCCGCCGCGCGCTGGTCGTCGTGACGCACCAGCCGCTGGTTGAGTGCCGACAGACTCGGACCCTGCACGCTGCCCGCCATGATGATGACCGCGTCAACGACGTAGAGCACCCACGCCAGGGGGTGGCGCAGCGACGCGTTGACGACGAGCGCCACGGCGGTGAGTAGCAGCACGAACTCAGTGCCAAGCACGAGCCGACGTCGGTCGAAGTGGTCGGCGAGCACGCCGCCGTAGAGACCGAAGACGAGCAGCGGCACGACCTCGACCAGGCCCAGCGCGCCGACGGCGAGTGGCGAGTGGGTCAGCTCCTTGAGCTGGTAGGCCGTCGTCACGTAGGTCGCCTGACTGCCGAGCGCCGAGACGAAGCCCGCGACGTACAGGCGGCGGTACTGAATCGAGGCCCGCAGCGGTCCGAGGTCAACACCCAGGTTCACGACGGCGGTCCGGCCACCCACCCGCGCGCCGAGTCGTAGTGTCGTAGCACTCGCGCCGGGATGCCCCCGAGCACGACGTGGCTCGGAAAGCTGCCACGCACGACGGCGCCGGCGGCCACGGTGGTGTGCTCGCCCAACTCGGTGCCGGGCAAGATGACGACGTTGGCACCGAGCCAACTGCCCGAGCCGATCCGCACCGCGGCCTCGGTCGGCGTCTGCCACCCGATCGCCGAATCGGGGTCGTCGTAGACGTGATTCTGATCAGTGATGTACACGTAGGGTCCGGTCTGAATCTCGTCGCCGAGCTCGATGCGCCAGTGGCCGATCACGTGCGAGCCCCGCCCGATCACGCATCGCTCGCCGATCGAGACCACCGGCGTCGAGAGCATTGTCTGATCGCCGTTGATGCCGGCGGTGAGACAGACGTTGGGCCCGATGAGCGTGCCGTCGCCAATGGACAGGTAGCGCTCGTTATAGATCACGCCCTGGGGGGCCATCAGGGCCGCGCCGGCCCCGAAGTAGGCGAATCGTCGCGCGTAGCGGTCGTCAGGGCCGACGATCGCTACGTCATTGAGAAAAGCGCGACCGCGACGAACGGCCTCACCGAACAGTTGTCGGCCGGCGCGGCGGATGTGCATGGGGTCACGCTATCGCCGGGCGCTAGCCGGGCCGGTATGGTCGTTTCGTGATCATTGACGTCGCCGTCGTCGGCGCGGGTTTCGCTGGACTCGGCGCGGCGGCTCGCCTTCGCGGAGCCGGGGTGACGAACCTGCTCATCTTCGAACGCGCCGACGACCTCGGCGGAACGTGGCGCGACAACGCCTACCCCGGTTGCCGCTGCGACGTCGGGAGCAACCTCTACTCGTTCTCCTTCGCGCCGAACCCCAACTGGTCGAACACCTACAGCTACCAGCCCGAGATCTGGCAGTACCTGCGTGACGTCGCGTCCGCGAACGACCTCAATGACCTGATTCGCTACAACCACGCGGTGACCGACGTCACCTTCGACGAGTCAATCGCGCGCTGGCGACTCGAGACGAGCGCTGGCCCCGTCGAGGCCCGAGCCGTCGTGCTCGCCGTCGGCGCTCTCGCCGAGCCGCGACGCCCCGACATCGCGGGGCTCGACAGCTTTGCCGGCCCCGTCGTGCACACCGCATCGTGGGACGCCGCCGTCGCGCTGAGCGGACGACGCGTCGGCGTCATTGGCACCGGTGCGAGCGCCGTGCAGGTGGTGCCACGTCTCGCACAGAGCGCTGCGCACGTGAGTGTCTTCCAGCGAACCGCGCCCTGGATCCTGCCCCACGAGGGCCAGCCGGTACCCGAGCGCACCAAGCGGCACTACCGTCGCTTCCCAGTTCTTCAGCGGCTGGCCCGCTTCGCGCACTACGTGCGCCGCGAGTTGCTGGCGATCGGCTTCGTGAAACAACCCGAGCGCATGTCGGTCGGCGAGCGTCAGGCCCGGGCCTTTCTCGCCAACCAGATCCCCGACCCCGAGCTGCGCAACCGACTTACGCCAACGTATCGAATGGGCTGCAAGCGCGTGCTGCTCAGCAACGACTACTACGCGGCGCTGCGCCGCGACTCCGTGTCCCTCGTCACCACGCCGATTGACCAGATCGTTACCGAGGGAATCCGCACCCGCGACGGCGCGCTGCACCCCCTCGACGTGCTCGTGCTCGCTACCGGCTTTCACGTGACCGACCACCCCATGGGGGCCCGGGTGCGCGGGCGCGACGGGGTCAACGTCGGCGACGCGCTCGCGGGGAAACTGTCGCACTATCTCGGCACCTCGTTTCCGAGCTTTCCGAACCTCTTCATGCTCGCGGGCCCGAACACCGGACTCGGCCACTCATCGATCATCTACATGATCGAGAGTCAGCTCAACTACGTCGTGGAGGCGATTACCGTGTCGCTAGGCCGTCACGCGCTGATCGAGCCCACGGCACCGGCGGCGCGGCGCTGGACCAAGCGCGTGCGCGATCGGTTGCCCTCAACCGTCTGGGCTGCGGGCTGCTCGAGCTGGTACGTGACCGAGTCGGGACTGAATACCACCATCTGGCCCGACTTCACCTTTCGCTTTCGTCGCGCGACCCGCGGGTTCCGTCCACGCGATCACCGACTGACGCCGTTCGACGACGAATCAGTCGAGCGTCAGGGGAGCGTCTACGTCGAGTGACTCACCACCCACGACGTCGGGGGCGAGCGCGTTGGCGAGGTACTCGCGAACGCGCTCGTCGATCTCGGCCATCAGTTGCGGGCTCTCGCGCAAGAAGGTCTTCACGTTCTCGCGGCCCTGGCCGAGCTGCTCGCCCTCGTAGGTGAACCACGCGCCGGCTTTCTTCACGAATCCCAGCTCGACCGCGACGTCGAGCACCGAGCCCTCTCGGCTGATGCCCTGGCCGTACATGATGTCGAACTCGGCCTGCTTGAAGGGGGCGGCGCACTTGTTCTTCACGACCTTCACCCGCGTCCGGTTGCCCACGACTTCGGTGCCGTCCTTGATCGATTCGATGCGCCGGATGTCGAGACGGATCGACGAGTAGAACTTGAGGGCCCGTCCGCCGGGGGTGACCTCGGGCGAGCCGTACATGACGCCGATCTTCTCGCGCAGCTGGTTGATGAACAACGCGATGGTGTTGGACTTGGACAAGCCGCCAGTCAACTTGCGCAGCGCCTGACTCATCAACCGGGCCTGCAGGCCGACGTGGGAGTCGCCCATGTCACCCTCGATCTCGGCGCGCGGGGTGAGCGCCGCCACCGAGTCAATCACGACGACGTCGAGTGCCCCCGACCGGATCAGCATGTCCACGATCTCGAGAGCCTGCTCGCCGGTATCGGGCTGGCTGATCAGCAGGTCGTCCACGTTCACGCCGATTGCTCGCGCGTACACGGGGTCCATCGCGTGCTCGGCGTCGATGTACGCGCATACGCCGCCGTTGCGCTGCGCCTCGGCGACGACGTGCATGGCGAGGGTCGACTTGCCCGACGACTCGGGGCCGTAGAGCTCCACGATTCGCCCTCGCGGCAGCCCCCCAATGCCGAGGGC
>JAKBCI010000192.1 GCA_021807965.1 Actinomycetes bacterium | reverse complement strand
GATCTCCGCGGCTCGCCGAGCAGGGCATCACGCACGGAACCGCCAACGGCGTACAGAGAGTACCCCTCGTCGGCGAAGACGCGCGCGAGGGGACGCGCGTAGTCAACGAGCTCGTTCAAGCGCTGCTGGGCCAGATCCATTGACATCACTGGCACTGAAGGGTAGTTGGACCGCTCAGGCGGCACGTGCGACGGTAGCCTGGGTCAGCATGTACCACCGATTTTCGACCTGGTGGCGGGCGCTCAGCGTGGTACTCCTCGGCCTCGCAACGACGACGTGGCCTTCGGCCGCGGGGGCCGCCACCTCTTCGAACTTCTCGGTGGTACGCCAGTCCTCGGTGGCGACGATCTCGCCGACGGGCGATGCGCGCTTCGCCATGACCCTCGCCTTCGATCAACCCGACCATAATCTCACGGTTGCCGTAGCCCTGTACCCACGTGTCATCATGCGCTCCCAGATCGATCCGGTGATCACCGGCGCCGGCGTCAGCGGGTCAGCGATCGCCTCCACCGGCAGTACTCGAGCCGACTGCACGGCATCACGAACGGCGACCGTCATCATCGGCCTCTTCTCCAACCGGGCGATCCGCTCGCGGACTCGTTGCGGTCCACTCCCCCAGCTGCGCCTCCCCTGTCACGGATCAGCGTGCGACGGGGTATACCCCATTCGCGTCGCGGTTGACCTCGGGGGAACCACGACCATCGAGTGGTCGCTGCTAGCCCTGCAGAGTTCCGTCGTCGTCAATCCTCTGCGACTGAACTGGATCACAACCCTTGGGACGGGTACCTGGGCTGAGCGAGTACGAACGGCAGCGGTGCTGAGTGACATTGGAGCACACCCGAGCTTTCCGATCACGTTGAGCGCGAACTACCAAACACTCGACCACGCGTACGGTTCCGGTACGGCGGGCAGGACGTGGCGGACCTCATTCAGTCGCGCCGCCGCTAGCCCGCTCCACCGAATCGCCAACGCGCCACCCAGCGAGATCGACTTCGCCGGCCTCGCCGCCAATGGCCTCGACGCCGAGCTGAAGGTCCAGTTGGGCCTGGCCGGGCAGCTCGTCCAGTCCATGACCGGGCGCTACCTCGACGGTCCGGTGCTGCTCGAGGGATCGCCGTCGGCGGCAACCCTGGCCGCACTGTCGTCGGCCGGTGTTGCGAACGTCGTGCTGCCCGAAGATCGATTAACGGTCGTTCCCTCGACGACGCTGACCTGGGGGGCCCCTTTTCGCGTGACTGGCGGCGAATCGATCGTGGCCCTCGCTGACGATGAACCCCTCTCGCAGCTCGCGGTAGACGGGTCGATCGAACCGGGCCGACGAGCCGCGATCACCCTAGCCACGCTGGCTTTCTTGCACTTCGAGGCGCCCAACGCGCCTTCAAGCCGCACGGTCATCGTGATGGTTCCCGCAGCCGCGACATCGATTCCCTATCTCAACGACGTCATCGCGGGCCTCCGGGGTAATCCCTTCGTCGTGGCGGGAAGCCTCGCGCCATCGTTCTCATCGTCGCTCATTGCGAGCGACGGCGCGCCAGCAACGCGCACCCTCGAAACCGGTCCGACGTCCACGTGGAGCGCGCACAACGTATCGAGCCTCGGCACCCTCGCGACACAAGTTGACTCATTCGGCCAGGCCATCACCGATCGCGCGGTTTCCTACGCCTTGGGGGTGGCAGCGGCGTCGAGCGAGATCGTCGGCTCGGCGACCAAACGCCAGTACGCCATTAACGCCGCGGCGGCGGTCTTGAACGCGCAGCTCGCCCAGTTCACGGTCGACCCCAGCGCCATCACCCTGGCGGGACCGGGTACTGCCTTACCGATCACGCTGCACAGCACAGCTCCCTACACGGTGACGGCGGTGGTGCACCTAATCACCAACCAGCTCGTCTTCCCTAAGGGGCCGAACATCGTCGTGTCGTGGAGCTCGCCCACGACGTCGATCCGCGTCCCCACCTCAAATCGGCGCGGCAACAGCCTGACCCTGCAAGTCAACGTGACGACTTCTGACCAACGGGTGCTGCTCGCCCACGCCGCCATCCAGGTCCGCATCGCGGGCAGCTCGGTGGTGGGCTACTTGCTCACCGCAGCGTCACTGCTCGTTCTGGCCGCGTGGTGGTGGCGAACGCATCGCCGACGCCCGAAAGCTCGACACGCTCGATGAGCGTCGCCTCAAACCACTCCTCGCGCGTCCTGTCCATGGCGAGCGGCACGCTGGTGTCACGACTCACCGGTCTCGTCCGCGTCTTCGTGCTGGTGTGGGTACTGGGCTTCACCCCGCTCGCCGACGCCTTCAACCTCGCCAACACGATCCCCAACATGCTCTTTGACCTCGTACTTGGGGGGGTCATGATTGCGACGTACATTCCCGTCTTCGTCGAACGACTGGCGGTCGACGGCGAGCGTCGCGCGTGGCACTCCATCTCCACCGTGCTCACCGCCTCGGTCCTGGTCCTGATCGCCGGGTCCGTGCTCGCGTGGTGGACAGCGCCTTGGATCATCGACGGCTTCACCGCGCTACACCAACTTGACGTCGGCCGTGCGGCGAGTACGCTCGTCGACCAGCGGCGGGTGGCCACCCAACTACTGCGCTGGTTCGTACCCCAGATCTTCTTCTACGGCATCATCGGCCTGGCCACGGCGTTGCTCAACGTTCGCCACCGATTCGGCGCGCCCGCGTGGGTTCCCGTCGCGAACAACGTCATCGCGGTCGCCGTCCTCGTGTGGTTCCACCTAGTCGACCCCACCCCCGTACTGTCCCAGTTGCCCGGTAGCCACGACCTGCTGTGGCTGGGCCTGGGCACCACGCTCGGCGTCGCCGTTCAGTTCCTCTGTCTCATCCCCTCGCTCGCCCGCAGTGACCTGTGGCGCATCGGACCCCGCTTCGACCGCCACGACCCGGCGCTGCGCGCGATCACACGACTCGGGAGCTGGACACTGCTCGTCGTCGTCGCCAATCAGGCGTCGCTCTACGTGATACTCGCGTTCGCCTTTGGCGAGGGCGGCAGTGGGCCGGTGAGTGCCTATACCTACGGGTGGTCCTTCTTCCTGATTCCGTACGCAGTCATCGTCGTATCGGTACTCAGTTCACTCGGACCCCAATTGGCCCGGCTCGCAACGGACCACGACTACGGGGCGTTCAGCCAACGACTGCGTTTCGGTCTACGCCAGTCGCTCGTCATCATCGTCCCGTGCACCGTCGGGTTCATCATCCTCAGCCAGCCATTGGTGGCGGTGCTCAATCACGTAAACGCGACCCACACGATTCCGGCCGGAACCGTGCTCGCCATCCTGGCCGCCGGCATGCCCGGCTTCACCGTGTTCATGCTGGGCGTGCGGGGCCTCCAAGCCATGCAGCGGGCTCGCCAGGTCTTTCTGCTCTACCTGCTACAGAACGCACTCACCATTGGCTTCGCCATCGCGATTGGCCGTCACTCCCTCGCGCAGTTGACCGCCAGCGTCTCACTCGCCTACACGATCGCCGCCGTCGTGGCGCTCACCGTCCTGGCGCGCCTGCACGTGTCGATCACGTCGACGATCTGGTCAGTGCACGTTCGCCGAAGTCTCATCGCCTCCCTGGTCGCGGGGCTCGCGATGGCGGTTGTCTACGCCTCGTCGACCGCGGCCATCGGACTCGGCTTGCTCGTGCGATTCGGTGGCGCCGTCGCCGTGGGCATCGTCGCGTACGTACTGGTCATTGCCGCCGGGCAGCGACGCGCTGGCCGGCGGCGCTCGAACGTGTAAGGCTGGCCGGCGCCACCACCAAGGGGGACCCATGGCCAAGATCCGCGTGATTACCGATAGCGCCAGCGACCTACCCGGCGAGATTGCTACGCGCCTCGATATCGATATCGTCTCACTCACCATACGGTTCGGTGACGAGGAGTTCGTTGATCGAGTTGACCTGTCCCCCGCACAGTTCTGGGCGATGTGCAAGGCGTCCAAAGTGTTGCCCGAGACGGCGGCGCCATCACCCGGAGCCTTTCAAGAG
>JAKBCI010000191.1 GCA_021807965.1 Actinomycetes bacterium | reverse complement strand
CCCCAGTGAAGGTGCGCGCGAACCTCGCGTCGATGACGCCGCCCACGACGACGCCCACCACGACGACTTCCAGAGCACCACAGCCCGCCGCGCAGCCGAGGACTTCAACGATGCGGTCGAGCGCGACGACGGCTCGCCAGCGGGCGAGCGCGACGCCCGCCGCGCGCGCGACCTCGACGAGTGCCGCTACGAGGACCGTATCGACGCCGACGACCACGAAGTCCGCGCCGGCAACGTCCGCCAAGCCCGCGCCGGCCGTCGTCGCGAGTACCGGCGTCGCAGCGGCCGTGGCCAAGCTCACGGCCCACATCAACCCCGGCGTTAACATCGTGCCCAGCCCGGACTTCCTCCAGGCGGGCAACTGCACGCAAGACGGGTCGACCTGGACCTGCGCGAACCCTTGTCTCACCTCGTCCATGACCTGGCCGACGGTGAACAACGGCCCGGCGTGCACGAACTACGTGCTGGCGGCCATTGACAACGCGCGCGCCGTCGAGGGCTTGGGGCCGATGACCTTGCCGAGCAATTGGTACGGACTCACCACGGGCCAGCAGCTCTTCGTCGTGGCGGACCTCGAGCGAACCGCACGCGGGCTGCCGCCCTACCTCGGCATCAACGCCGCACTGAGTGCCGCCGCCCAGCGCGCGGCCGCGACCAACCAAGACCCGAGCGTCGCCCCGGGCTTCGCGATCGGCACCGACCCCCAGGGCTACCCCGCGATGGGCGGCGCGTGGTCGGGTGGTTTCTCGGTGCTCGCGGCCGACTACATGTGGATGTACGCCGACGGCTGGGGCGGTAGCATCGCGGCGACCTCGAACGTGGCGTGCACCTCGGCTCGAGCGGCGGGGTGCTGGGCGCACCGCGACGAGCTGCTGGGCTACGACCCGGGCTTCAACCCGGGCGTGGGTCTGGGAACGGCGAACTGCGAGATGGGCGTGGGCTTCGCGGTCGTGGGGAGCTCCGGCTCGTTCGTCGACCTGATCGAGTCGCCCGCCGCGACGCCGCCGACCATGTCCTTCTCCTGGGCGAGGAACGTCGTACCGTATCTCTAGGATTTCGTTCGCTCGGTTGGTTCGAGCCCCGGTAATTCGTGCGTTCTAACCGCGCCCGCGCGCCGCGGTTTCCTAGACTCAGGACGTGCGGTGCTTTGAGTGCGTAAGGGCAGGGGCTAGCGTCGCGGGATCGGCGGCCCCGTGACCACGGTGCTGATCGTCGAGGACGACGCGGACGTGATCGACATGCTCGAGCGCTACCTCGTTGGCGAAGGCTACGCCGTGGTCGCGGTCAACGACGGTGCCTCGACCCTCGCCGCGGTCGCGGCCCACGAGCCCGACCTGGTGCTGCTTGACATCGTGCTCGGCGAGGAGGACGGTCGCGAGATCCTGCGCGAGATGCGCTTCATCAGCGACGTGCCGACCATCTTTCTGACCGGCCGGGGCCTCGAGTCCGAGCGCATCGCCGGGCTGAAACTCGGGGCCGACGACTACATCGTCAAGCCCTTCTCCCTCGGCGAGCTCGCCGCGCGGATCACCTCGGTCCTGCGCCGTGCCGGCTCGAGCACGCTTGACCGCTCGATCAGCGCGCCGACCATGCGCTTCGGCGACCTCTCGATAAACGAGACCACCTATGAGGTGACCCTGCACGGCGAGATCGTGGAGCTCACCAGCAAGGAGTTCTCGCTACTCGCCTTCCTCGCTGCCTCGCCGCGCCAGGTCTTCACGCGTCAGCAACTGCTCGAGCACGTGTGGTCCTCGTCCAACGAGTGGCAGAACGAGGCCACGGTCACCGAGCACGTGCGGCGCCTACGCGCGAAGCTCGAAGCCGACCCCGAGCGGCCCCGCTACATCACCACGGTGCGCGGCGTCGGGTACCGCTTCGAGCCCGGCGAGCACCACCGCACTGAGGTCTAGCGGAGGCCGCGGCGCACGAGGAGGCCGACTACGCAGCCGAGCAGTTGGCTCGGGCGGAACGGCTTGGCGAGGAAGTCACAGACTAGCGGCGCCAGCCCATCGAGCACCGACGCGTCGGCCGTGCCCGAGACCAGCAGCACGGCGGGCGCCCCTGGTTCAGCTGGGATTCGCGAGGCGAGATCCACGCCGGAGATCTCGCCCATGACGACGTCGCTCACCACGAGGTCCAGGGACGCATCGAGCGACTCGAGGGCGGCCTCGCCCGAGGCCGCCTCGAGGACGGCATAGCCGTTGCGGCGAAGCACGTGCGCGACGAGGTGGCGCAGGCCGTCGTCGTTCTCGACGACGAGGATCGTGGCCCCACCGGTCGCCGCGGGTGGGGTCACGGGTGTTTCGGCCAGCACCGCCGAGGGTGCCGGCGCCGCAACGAGGGGCAGCGCAATCTCGAAGGTCGTTCCCTCGCCGAGTACCGATCGGGCGACGATCGAGCCACCAGACTCCTCCATGAGGCGGCGCGCGGCCGCGAGTCCGAGCCCCGTGCCGGCGAAGGGCCCCTTGGTCGTGAACATCGGGTCGAAACAGTGCGCCAGGGTCTCCTCGTCCATGCCGGTGCCGGTGTCGATGACCCGCAGGACGGCGTAGGCGCTTCTCCGGTCTACCTGGTGCTCGGCGTCGAGGTCGCGACCGGCGAGCCGCTCGATCTCGATGCGCACCTCGCCACTCCGCTCCATCGCGTCTCGGGCGTTGATCACCAGGTTGAGCAGCATTTGCTCGAAGCGGTCCGCGTCGATGCGCACCCAGATGCCGTCTTCGGGTCCCGACCACGAGAAGGCGATCGCGCCACCCAAGATGCGCTCGATAACGGCGGCGTTGGACACGACGACCGAGGCGGGATCGAGTACCGAGAGGTCGGGTCGTTGCGTGCGCCCGATCGTCTGGAGCTGACCCGCGAGGGCGGCGGCCCGGCTGGTCGTGGCGACGATGGCCGTCGCGGCCTCGCGGGCCGGCCCCTCGGTGAGCTCGCCGACGAGCAGCTCTGCGTAGCCCGAGATAATGGTGAGCAAGTTGTTGAAGTCGTGAATCGCGGTACCGGCGACCAGTCCACGGATCTCCATCGTGTGGGCGTGGCGCAGTTCCTCGCGCATCTGGCGCCGGTCGGTGATGTCGTCGACGAGGGTGAGCCACGTCGGCGCGGCACCGTCGCCCGCCTTCAGCTGTCGCGTCGAGACCGTGAGGTCTCGCAGTCGCCCGGTAATCTCGACGCCGCGCACCTCGAGCGAATCGGGCAGCCCGCCTGCGGCGGCCTCGGCCCAGAGGTCGCGCAGTGGCGACAGCACGTCGGCCGGTAACGTCGGCACGGCCGGCCCGAGGTCGCCCGACCAGTTGAAGATGGTCCCGGCGGACCGGTTCCACCACCGCACGCGCTCGTCAGCGCCGATCTCGACGATGCCGACGGGCGCGGAGTCCACGAGCACGCGCCAACGAGCCTCGCTCGCGCGGATGGTCGAGTTCAGTTCGGCCGTTGTCATGGTGGTCGCGGCGGTCTGGGTTAGCAGCGTCATCACCTCGACGTCCTCGTCGGCGATCGGGCCGGTGCGGTGAATCCCGAGTCGCCCGCGCGCCACGCCGGCGGCGTCGCGCACCGCACAGACGAGCCATTCGGCGCCGATCCAGGTGCCGTTGCGATCGCTGCCGGCGGGCAGGGAAACCGGCAGCGGTCTTGCCGGGTCGATGTCGGCTCGCGTCACGCGCGCCGGCGGCCCATCTTCGACGAGGATGGCGGTGTCGGCGCCAAAGAGCTGCCGGGCGCGCTCAACCGTCTCGTGGGCGAGGTCGTCGTCGCTCGCCGACTGCAGTGAGAGCGAGGCCTCGAGTAGGTCGCGCAGACGCTCGGCCACGCGGTAGGCCGCGGACGTCGCGTCGTTCGCGCGCCGGCGCAGGTCGAGACGTTCGATCGTGGTCGCCGCCCCCCAGGCCATCTCGTCGGCGGCCGTCGTCTCCATCGGTCCGAAGCCGGGGTTGGGCTCGTTGCGCCCGAAGGCGATCACCGCGACGGTCTCGTCGTGCACTGCAAGGGGCACCAC